>NZ_JBEBVH010000042.1:0-21224 GCF_040392825.1 Pseudopedobacter sp. | reverse complement strand
CCCCATATCGTACAGCTTAATCAGACCGGAAGCTTTTCCTTAACATATCAAAGAATTTTTTCTAATACAGCCGAAGAATTTAAAAGCCACCTTTCAGAAGACGATTTTAAAATCATCAAAATTTTAGACGGTCTTGAACAAGATGCTATTATTAAGAAATTCTATAAAAAGAATATTCGTCCCCTGGAATTTTTTACTAAAAACTGGGACGATAAATCTTATGACGCTTTAAGGCCGAAACTGGAAAAGAAAATTGCGGAAGCTCTACCCTTACTAAAAAACAAAGAAGTCTATCTCATGAGCAAGGAGGGATGGCCTGTCGAGAAAAAAATCCAGATTGCAGAAGAAGCTGCTACCGTGTTATTCCATTTTAGAAGAAACGAAACAGAAACAAGATATTTTCCTACCATTAAATATCAGGGTCTTAAAGTAGAGTTTATGTTTAAAGATGCTCAGATTATTTCAAACAATCCTGCATTATTACTTGTAGAAAACTCCCTCTATTATTTTGACCAGAACCTGGAAGGGAAAAAGCTGCAGCCCTTTCTTAACAAAAGGTATATCTCTATTCCAAAAACATCAGAACAAACTTATTTCGAAAAATTTGTTTCGCCTCTGATTGAGAAATACCATGTTTATGCAGAAGGCTTTACCATCAATACAGAAAAACATCAGGCTACACCTATTTTAAAAGTCGTCTATGTGCCCGAGGGGATTTCTGAACTTCAATTATATTTTAAATATGCCGATTATGTTTTTCCTGCGGGCAATAACACAGAAGTAAGCGTAAGAATGGAAAAAGATGGTGACAACTATCTATTCCACCGCATAAGAAGATCTTTAAAATGGGAAAAAGATAAAATTGATGAACTTTTAACCTTAGGGTTGAAAAAGAACTCTAACCTTTTTGTTCATTTTGAAGTCGGTCAGGCAACCGAGAATGCAGACAGATCTCTTAGTATTTTCGATTGGATAAGCGAGAACCACGAAACGCTAACCAATAAAGGCTATATTTTCGAAGCGGATACAAGCGCCCAGAGATATATTATCGGACAAAACAAAATCGATCTGGAAATTCAGGAAAATAACGACTGGTTTGATATCAATGCAGTTGTACATTTTGGCATTTATACCATTCCTTTTATACAACTGAAAAACCACATTCTGAATAAGAAACGGGAATTTACACTGCCAAATGGCGAAATTGCCATTATTCCGGAAAAATGGTTCTCGCAGTACGGAAATCTGCTTTCATTCTCAGAAGGAACAGATCAACTGCAATTAAAGAAACTTCATGTTGGTCTTGTCCACGATTTTGCAAATAGCGATTTAGCAAGTGTAACCATGGACAGAAAGCTTCAACGACTGGCCGACTTTGAGCATATAGAAGAAACAGAAAATCCAATTGGCTTTAAAGGAACCTTAAGACCTTATCAACATGCAGGTTATAACTGGTTTCATTTCCTTCAGAAATATAATTTTGGTGGCTGTTTAGCTGATGATATGGGTTTAGGAAAAACCATTCAGACATTAGCACTGCTTCAAAAATGCAAAGAGACCGAACAGCTGCACGGCATTCACACAACCTCGCTGATTGTTATGCCTACTTCATTAATTTATAACTGGATTAACGAAGCAAAGAAGTTCACTCCACAGCTAAAAATTTATACACACACGGGTTCTAACAGGGAAAAGAATATAGATTTCCTAAGTCAATTTGACATCGTTATTACTACCTACGGAATTAGCCGTATTGATATTGATATCCTGAAGGAAATGTATTTCAATTACATCATTCTCGACGAAAGCCAGAATATTAAAAACCCTACCTCTAAAGCTTTTAAGGCGATAAAACAGCTTAAATCCAGATATAAACTCATCTTGTCCGGAACTCCGGTAGAAAATACCGTAAACGATTTATGGACACAAATGTCGTTCATTAATCCTGGATTGTTAGGCTCACAGACTTTTTTTCAAACCGAATTTGTACTGCCAATAGAGAAGAAAAAGGATGAAGAAAAGGCTCAAAAGTTACAGGCACTAATAAAGCCTTTCGTAATGAGGCGGACAAAAGAACAGGTTGCATCTGAACTACCACCGAAAACAGAAAACATTTTCTTTAGTGAAATGACAGAGGACCAGGCTGATTTCTATGAAAAAACAAAATCTGAATATCGAAATGAGCTATTAAAATCAATCGAGAGTGGCGAATTTTCAAAATCTCCGGTACAGATGCTTCAGGGACTTACCAAGCTGAGGCAAATAGCTAACCACCCTGTGTTGATAGATACTGACTATAGCGGAGAATCCAGCAAGTTTACAGATGTAATATATAAACTGCAAAGTGTTATTGAAGCAGGTCATAAAGTATTGGTATTCTCTCAATTTGTAAAACAATTAGATCTTTATCGTAACTATTTTGAAGAAAACAATATCGCTTATTCTTATTTAGACGGCTCTACGCAACAAAGAGGCAAAGTTGTGGAAGAATTTAAAAACGATGAAACCATTCAGGTTTTCTTAATTTCCATAAAAGCCGGAGGTGTAGGCTTAAACCTTACAGAAGCGGATTATGTTTTTATCTTAGATCCATGGTGGAACCCTGCTGTAGAACAGCAGGCCATTGACAGAAGTCATAGAATTGGGCAAACAAAAAATGTATTTATTTATAAATTCATCACAAAAGACACCGTAGAGGAAAAAATTCTGGCTTTGCAAAACAGAAAACTATCTGTTGCCAAATCTTTAATTATTACAGAAGAAAGCTTCATAAAATCGCTGTCTGAAGAAGATATAAAGGAGATTTTAGGCTAAATAGAGTATTAAGACACGCGCCATCTTTGAAATAAGAAAACATGACAACAGAGGAAAACAGAACCAAAGAGTACAACCTTACTCCCCTCTCTTTCGGAGAGGGGTTGGGAGTGAAGCCAACTAAAATAGCAATAGTAGGCCCGGAATCTTCTGGAAAAAGTTCTATTACCAAAGGACTTGCCCAACACTTTAACAGCCTTTGGGTTCCGGAATATTCCAGATTTTATTGTGCTAATTTAAACAGAGATTGTACCATACAGGACGAGATAAACATGTTTTACGGCCAGGTCGCACTGGAAGAGGCAATTTTATCTGTTGTTAAAAATGATCTGCTTTTTTGCGATACAACTTTTATGACAGTTAAGATCTGGTGCAACCATCAGTTTGGAGAATGTCCGCTCATGGTATCGGAAGAATTAACAAAAAGGCAATACGATTTCTATTTGCTGCTTAAAAACGATCTTCCGTGGGAAGACGATCCTCTGCGCAATTTTAAAGGTATGGGCGACTATTTCCTGGAAATATGGAGAAATGAGCTGGAAAATATAAATGCAAATTTTGTTGAAATAGGAGGTACAGAAACCAGACTGCCCAATGCGATTAATGCGGTTAACCACTTTCTAAAAAACCGTTAAACCAAAGCTTGTTCTAATCTGTCTTTCACTTCTTCTGTATACATTCCTGACCCTGAGACCAAAAATCCTTTTGTCCCATTTTTAGAAAGTACTGCGTAAACTATGGAGTCATCAGAAAGGTCAGATTCATTTTCAAAATGATATAAATCTGTAACCCGAACATCGTCCAGCGGAATTTTCTCGTCCTCAGCAATAAGGTAATTACCCTCAAGATCGAAGTCTACCGTGTAACCCTGGTCTTTGAGCCTTTCCACAGCTGGTGAAACGGCATCATAATGATATTTCTTTTCAAACATAGATAGATAGTTAAGGGAAAGCAAATCCCGCAAAATCCAAGCCACTAATTTGAAAATCAAACACATATAAACAAAAAATAGTTTTGTAGAAATTCCTGAATAGTTTTGCCCCATCCAGAAAAGTATATGAGAAGGTAGCTCCCGGCTCGAATCTGTTCCTCTATTAATAAAAGAAGCGAAAACTCAATCTAAAGGAAAGAGCCCGATAAAATATCGAGCTCATCACATTAATAATTAATATCTAATCTTTCCTAACTTTTGGAGTGTACTCAATATAAGCCTCTTTTCTTACAAAGTTTTTAGTCCCTTTAACTGGCTCTTATTGGTTACTTCAATAACACTTATAGCGAAACCACCTGCAGGAACAGATTTCTGAACCAACTTGGATTTATTGTTTACCACCACTTTTCTGATCTCATAAGCCTGTGGATTCTTCTTGTAATCGGCATCCTTTGTATCGGCATATATAGTTGCTACGTATTTTTTACCGGCGTCTAAAAAGTCGAAAACGATATTAGAAGTATGTCCTTTTTCTCCTGCCACGCTTCCTACAAACCAGTTATTGCTGCCTTTCGCTTTGCGGGCAACTGTTATATATTGTCCGGGTTCGGCTTCAAGATATTTACTGTCGTCCCAGTCAAGCGCAACGTCTTTAATAAATTGGAATGCATCCGGAAAACGTTCGTAATTCTCAATTAAATCTGCCGCCATCTGTAGCGGGCTGTAAATGGTTACATACAGTGCTAATTGATTTGCCAGCGTACTGTTAACCCACGATTTGTTATTCGGGTTTATTTTTGAAATATCCATCTCAAATATACCTGGCGTATAATCCATCGGACCACCTATTAGCCTTGTAAAAGGCAAAATGGTTACATGGTTAGGCTTGCTCCCGCCAAATGCCTGATATTCGGTTCCTCTGGCAGATTCGTTTCCTATAAGATTTGGATAAGTTCTGCTCATACCTGTCGGGCGTACGGCTTCGTGTGCATTTACCATAATCTTATATTCCGCTGCTTTTTCTATGGCATATTGATAATGATTATTAATCCACTGACTGTAATGATACTCACCCCGTGGAATCATATCACCTACATATCCACTTTTTACGGCGTTATAACCATGTCTTTTCATGAATTTATACGCTGTATCTATATGACGCTCGTAATTTCTTATAGAGCCCGACGTCTCATGATGCATAATCATTTCTACTCCCTTGCTTTTTGCATAGTTTTGTATTCCTAACAAATCAAAATCCGGATAAGGAGTTACAAAATCAAAAACATAATCTTTGGAGTTTCCGAACCAGTCTTCCCAGCCTGTGTTCCAGCCTTCAACCAGCACACCACCGAAACCGTTGGCAGCAGCAAAATCTATATAACGTTTCACGTTTTCGGTAGTTGCTCCATGACGGCCATGTGGCTTAACTTTAGTATAGTCTGTTTTATTTAAATCTACACTGGGTAAATCATAAGTATAAGACCATTCACTTTTACCCGTAATCATTTCCCACCAAACACCTACATATTTCATGGGCTTTATCCACGAGGTATCTTCTATCTTACACGGTTCGTTTAAATTCAGCGTAAGCGCAGATGCCAGAATATTACGGGCATCATCACTTACCATAATGGTTCTCCACGGCGTTTGTGCTGGAGCCTGCATATTGCCCTTGTCTCCATTGGCATCCGGAGTAAGCCAGGATTCAAAAACGAAGTCCTTATCATTCAGATTTAAATGCATACAGGCATAATTGATTAAGGCCGCTTCGTGGATATTGATGTACAAACCTTCTTTAGTCTTCATCATTAGTGAAGTTTGTACTCCTGTTGGAGAAAACGGAGTCTGAGATGCATTAGGAGTAATTGCTTTTTTCATCAAGCTTCTTATCTCGGACAGTTTTGATGTGGTGAAATCATATTCTTGTGTATCATAGTCTCCCGGAATCCAGAAAGCCGTATGATCACCTGTCATGGCAAATTGGGTTCGTTCTTCTTTAATTACGAAATATATCAGATTCTTTTGTTGCGGAAACTCGTAACGGAAACCCAACCCATCATTAAATAAGCGAAATCGTATTACCATTTCCCTTTGCGTCCCCTTCTGTATAAGGTTTACCGAGAGTTCATTATACTGATTACGAATGTTCTTCCTTTCTCCCCAAACCGGCTGCCATATTTCATCGAAACTGCTCGTAGCAGTATTTTTCAGGCTAAACCCGTCATAAAGTGAGTTTTTAATGTCCTTTTGCTCTGTTTTTATAGCGGCTTCATCACCAAATTCCACTTTAGTTGTATTGCCTTTTAATTCCAACCCCATTTTACTGGGCTTAATAACTTCTTTCCCTTTATAAAAAAGCTGATAGCCTGGGACGCCATTATCTGTAATACGGAAATTCATTCTTAACAATCCGTCCGGCGATTTCAGTTCCTGAGCCAGCGCAGGGCAAGCCATAATTAAGCAGCTAAGTGCTATAATTAAGTGTTTCTTCGTAATCATATTATTGTGTTTATATCGACTCCTTTGCCTTCGACATTATCCGGTCTGTATTCGTAATTATTTATAGATTTTTATCTGCAGAGTACTCCTTTCGTCTGGTACTTTTACCCAACATTCATTGGTTTCTGCGTTCCAGGACCATTGTATTGTTTTCTTATCTGAGTTTAGGTGCTTTTCTATTAACTCCTGCTTCGCATTCTTAACAGATTTTCCTCCAATCGAAACAGATTTTGGCTTTGCTTCTAAATGAAACTTCAGAACGATATCTCTTCTTTCGGCCTGCCTATATCCTTTATCTTCGGGAGTGATAGTAGTTTCCCATCCGGTATTTTTCGTTTGGCAGTTAAATCGGGTTTTAGAATAAATATCCTTCAGGTAGTCCTGATTATTGCCTTCATCTTCATAAAGTTCAAAGCTGGCACTTTCATCCTCATAGTTCGGGAAGACATGAACAAATACAGGATAATCTGTTCTTTCTTCCAGATACTGCATAACTGGTATCTGTGGTACAATCGAGCCTTTCTTAACAAATATGGGGATGGTGCTTAATGGCGCCTGGTACGCAACGGTCTGCCCGCCTAAATAAACTGTTTTTTTATTATTAAAATCTATCCACTCTCCATCAGGTAAATAAACTCGTTTCACACGCTCTCCCTTTTTAAGTACAGGCGCTATTAAAAGTTCTTCACCAAATAAAAACTGATCGTCTATTTTTATTGCGTTTTCATCTTCAGGATACTCCATAAACAAGCCTCTGGTTATTGGCAATCCGGTATCATGCGCTTTGCGGGCATAGGTGTAGAGATATGGGAATAGCTGATATTTTAACTCAATAGCTGCTTTTGCATTCTTTTCCGCAATTTCTCCAAACATCCATGGCTCCACAGCATTATCGCCTTCGTGGTGCGCTCTGCTTAACGGATTAAATACACCGAATTGCATCCAGCGGGTATAAAGTTCGGCCATCGCCGTGTGATTTGTAATATCTCCGCAATAGCCGGATATATCTGTTGTCCAAAAGGGTATACCTCCTAAACCTGCGGAAATCCCAACAGCAACCTGATTGGCCATTTGCGCCCAGCCATTTAGTACATCGCCACCGTTTCCGCTATCACCTGTCCATCCAAATGTATAGCGCTGCAAGCCTGCGTAAGCAGCTCGTGTCATTTGGAATACACGCCTGCCCGGATTACGTTTTTCAAATTGTTCTTTTACTACTTTATCCCAGGTAAGGCCATATACATTGTGAATTTCATTATGCATTCCTATATGATGCTTCATATTCAGGCGGTCGATATCCTCTTCATTACTCCAGGCGGGTTCGCCCATATCTGTCCAGAACCCGCGAACACCGTCATTTAAAGGCTTTTGTTGATAAGCTCCCCACCAATCTGCGACAGCCGGAATAGTAAAATCTACCACCCCGCAATTGCCTCCCCATGGCCATGGCATATCATAAGATTTACCGGTACGCCCGTCTTTTACCAGATAACCCAGACGGTCTGCTTCCTGCCATTGATCTTTATTGGCCTGAGAGATTACCGGATCTTGCGAAACAATCATTTTAAAGCCTTGTTTCTCTAAGCTTTGCAACATGGCTTTAGGTTTTTTATAATTTCCCTGACGCCATTCAAAGTCCTGTAGCCATTGTGTCCAGCCAATGTCCTGATAAATGATATCGCATGGTATACGGCGTTTCCTGAATTCAGCCGCTATTTCAAGCGCCTGATCTTCGCGGGTATATAAACCTCTTGATTGAGCAAATCCAAATGCCCATTTCGGTGGCATAATAGGCTTTCCGGTAAGGACTATATATTGTTGCTGGATATCTTTATAATCCTTTCCGTGTATAAAATAGTAGATGAATTCACCGTCCGGAGCTTCAAACGAATAGTATTCTTCCGTTTTTGAACCAAAATCGAACGCTGTCTTATAGGTATTATCTAAAAATATTCCGTAGCGATAGCTACTCATAAAAAACGGGATGCTTTTGTACAAAGGATCTTCTGTAGTACTGTAACAAGGTTTGTCGCTGTTCCACATTTTATAGGTTTTGCCACGTCTGTCCAGCGTCCCCGTTTTCTCTCCTAAACCAAAGAAATGTTCATCCTTCCTCAGTACTTTCAAAGCCTTCTTTCCGCTTGCACCTGTTGTAATATGCCCCTGTTCCTTATAATCGCTAAATAGCAATTTTTGCCATTTATCAAAAATCTGCAACTGCATAGGGCTTTTATTTAACCGTATACGCAGTTTAGAAGTAAAAATCTCATAGGCAGATGGTTCTTCATTGACTTTTATTTCACCAATATCTTCCAGATTTTCGTTAATAACCGCAAAAGAGGCATTTTTACGTATAAGCCTGCCTGTAGGATCATACCATACTTTTATTACCGAGCTGCTATTTAATGTCAATGCCAGCTTACTCCCGTCTTTGCAATTAAATACTATCTGATTGTCTGTTTTTGTGTATGATAAACATTCGGTAGCACTTATTTTTAAAGGGAGTAGTAAACAAAATAAAATAAGATATTTATACAGATTCATTTTCTTAAATTAATATTCTACAACAACCATATCCCAATACTTTAATTCCGGAAGGCTAAACCTAACCTCATTACCCGCTTGTGTATGAGAAAGTGTAACTGGCACTCCTTTTTTAAAATCGGGCGATGCTAGCCATACCTTCTTAACTGGCCTGGTAGTTTGAAAAACGATATCCGCATTGGTAATGGTAGAAGGTTCGGTTTGTGTTCCGTTTGTATCCCTCCATTCCAAAGAATTAGCATTACTAAAATTCAGAAAATGAATTACGTCTTTATCCCCAAATTCCTTTACCTTAAACGATACCTGACCTTTATTGGGTTGCCAGTTGTTCAACACCATTTTGCCGTTGGTATTTTGCAGTATGTTACTTGTGGTAAAACTTCCCCCATCACGAAGGATATTCTGATAAGCTACCAGAAAATCATAATAATTTACCAGGGCTTGTTTAATATCTGAGGTCGCCTGCAAATTTGAATTTGGAAAGTACTCATTAGCCAGATAGTGTTCACCTAATTCCAAATGTGCACCTCCAAAGGCGAAAATCACTGCATTTGCAAGTAGTATTCCGGATTTATTCAGGTAACCTACATTACCTGATTTTCCATAGTTCATGTAAGCTGCAAGGACCGAATTTTTAGTATTACCCGAAAGCGTCGCATTGTTTGTGATAACTTCAGCAAGTTCTGCAAACGTTTTGGTTTCATCCCAAACTTCTGTGTACAAAAAATCTACATCTTCATTTGCAATGAGATTTTGTCCGTATCCGCTTACTGCATTCATAACCAAACTTTTGTTGGGCTGCGCAGCTTTCATAGCCCGGATGAATGCGGGATAGGTTTCATTTAGATTGACCTGCGTACCATTAAAATCATAAACATTACCACGGTATCCAAGCTGATCGATATGGTAACCGTCAAAATCAAAAACTTTATAAACATCCTGATGCCTTTGCGCCAGATACGCTTGCCATTGCGTATTGCCCGGATTTACCAGATAAATACTGCTTCTAAATGGCGCATCTAACTGATGTTTGTCTTTTTCAGTACGGTTAACATCTTTATATAAATACCAGTCCTCCTTCACACCATCGCCCGCAGCATTGTTAAGCGCACCAAAAGCAAGATTGTAGAACATCGCCTTCATCCCTCTGCGATGTGACTCCGTAATATAAGACCTTACCGTTTGCAGGTGATTGGTTCTTCCGATGAGGTCGGGCCATGAAGACGACGGGTTTTCTACTGTTCCTGCCAGCGGACGCTGATGATCATGCATCCAGTCATAAAACTGTACGCCATTTATATGGTATCTGTTCAGAAAGGCAATATTTTTTTCTATCTGCTCTTCAGAGATATTTCCATAAGATGAAAGAAAACCGTAACGCGGAAATTTTTTCCAGTTTGATGATACATCTACGGCGATACTATGGTAAATAACCTCCTGGCCGTTTACCATTTCATAAATATAAACCATGTACCCTCTGAAATCGTCTAAAGGCGTTTTCCATGACCATGATGTACCTGTAAGATTTTCTTCATGCAGTACATTTCCCAGATAAGAATAACGGATTTTAGCTTGATTTCCTATCTTTTCTCTCAGCCGGAAATTCACTGTCTCCCCTGGTTGATAGCTTGACTTGTCTGTACTGATATCAATAGACATATATGTTTTCCCGTAACTCACCGGGTTATTTTTGGTATCATAATAATCTTTACAGGAGTATATCGCTGTAAGAGATATTATAACCAATAGAAAGATTTTTTTCATCATTTTCTCTGATAAGCGCTGTTACTGCTTTGTAATAGTTACTGTTTCTTTAAGTTGATCTAATGTAATACTGTAGGTTCCGTTTTCTGCAATTCGCCATTTATAGTCGAGTCCCGAACCCCGCTCGCTATAAATCATTTGTTGCGGTGTACCGGAAGGGGCCATGTTTGCCTGGCTAGCCGTAAACCATGCTCCGTTCCAGTCGCTTTGCTTATCCATACTAAATTTAAGTTCACCTGGCTTAAGTGTACCTGTCCAGGTAAATTCGTTAGGATTTCCACTGTTTACCTGCATTGGTATAGCGTTGGCAACATCCCATCCGATTGATGTCGCATCACCAACCATATACACCGCGCTATACGGGGTAAAAGGCAGTATATCTATTTTCATTTCCCTGATATCCAAGGTTATTTTATAAGTTCCGCCGGTAATATTCCATTTGAAATCTGGGTTGCCTGCCCATTTATCTACGTCCAAATTGCTGCCTTCTGCCGTGTTATTTACCGTTGGCCTGAAGAATACGGCATCAAAATCGCCTTGCACAGTTCCTATTTTTATTTCGCCTCCTGCAGACAGAGTATCATTGTAATGGAATTTAAATGGATCCAAAGGATTAACGGTCATCTCCTTAAATGTCCATCCGGTTGGATCTCCCACAAACCACAACCTTTCGTATTCGGGACCAGCAGTGCGCTCTATGGCTATAGCCATAGTTATTAAGTTTACAGCTATCTTGTAGTTTCCACCTTCCGTAATTTCAAACTGCTCATCGTAGGGGTCGTCAAAGCTGCTTCTGTAATACAAGGAAGAATTGCTTTGTCCTTTATTATAAGAAGGAGCAAATTCCCCCAGGGTAGTAATGAATTTAAACTTTCCTGCATTTAGTCGGCCCGTCCAGCTGAATGCTTTTGGAGTATTGGTAACGGCCGTCATTTCTGTTGCATTATTAGCATCCCATCCTTTAGGTGTGGCATCTCCCAGCAGATACAACGTTTTGGTAATGGGTAAATGCGTTGTAATGCTGATGGTTTGTACCGGAGAGACCTCGTCCGGCACTTCTGCTGCAACTTTTGCAATTACCCTGCATTCCAGAATAATTTCTGTATTGGCAGCAACTCCAAATTCACTCATCAACAAGTCATTCAACTCTTCGTTTTTATAGGTTTTCTGGTAACTGTTTCTACCCATATCCAGTGAAATACCGTCAGAAAAATTATTCCCTTTTCGGTCAATTTGCAAAGTATATTCTATAGCAGCGTTAGTCCCCTGATTAGAACCTGTTGTCCAGTCTACTGACAATGCTGTTGACTGCGGATTATTTTTATCAAGTACTATGGATTCATCCGACACGGTAACCTCTAATGGTGCATGGCCTTTATTAAGCTCTAATTCGTTTTTCCTGCATGAATAACATAAGATCAGGATAAATGCGATCAGATTGAATATTTTATTTGGTTTCATATCCCTGTCTATTATTTAGTAACCAGTATTTTGTTTTAAGTTGGGGTTGGCGTCTATTTCCTTTTGCGGTATGGGCAATAGCAAATGTTTCCGGTCTGCGTTTATTTTGCCAATAGAATGTAAAAAGTTAAGCGCATACTCTCCGTTGTTCAAACGGATCATGTCAAACCAGCGATGTCCTTCGAATGCCAGCTCTATGCGACGTTCATGAATAATCTTCTCACGCATCTGGTCCTGATCGAGCTCTTCCAAAGCTGACCGATCTGTTAATCCGGCTCTTTTTCTTACCTCAAAAAGTGGGGCAACAGCTTCAGATGTTCGTTGCAGTTCATTTAAAGCTTCGGCTTTCATAAGTAAGACATCAGCATAACGCAATACGATTACGCTTGCAGAATTGGTATTGTAGTCGGGAGAGAAGGAAAGAGGTACCAGAAACTTACGTACATTATAACCTGTATTCGACATATTGCTCCTGTATTGTTTTCCATCAAAAGCAGGCCCTCCTTCATACAGAATGGTTTTATCTTTGCGTAAATCTCCGGGCTCATATTGGTTCACAAATTCCTGGGTTGGCTGGTTCCAGCCATATCCTCCACCTACCCAACCTGTACCGCGAGGTCCCATATATGTACTTTGCCAGTTTGCCTGATTTTCGTCGTCCCAAAAACCAAATCTGGTTAAGCCGAGATATTGTATTTCAAATAAAGATTCTGCTGTATTTTTATTTCGCGGCTCTGCACCGAAACAATCCATATAATCTGGATTGAGCGTATACCCCAGTCGCTCTACTTCATTGCACATGTCTAAACAATCCTGATATCGTCCAAGTGTCAGGTAAACTTTCGCCAGCAAACCCGCGGCTGCTCCTTTCGAGGCCCTGCCCTTATCTGCAGTACCGTATTGCTCTCTGGCAGGCAATAACGAAAGTGCATCTTTCAGGTCTGGAATAATGATCTCATTGTAGATGCGTTGTTTATCTGTTCGGGCAGGCATCAGATTCTCACCCGGCTTTGGTGTTGATGTAGTCATAGGAACATCGCCAAACAACCTTACCAGAATAAAATAATAATGCGCCCTTAAAAACTTGGCTTCTCCGATACATCTGTTTTTGAGATCTTCGCTGATGTTCATGGTGGGAACATTCTCCAGCACAGTATTACAGTATAAAATTCCGGGATTAGGGCCTCTCCAGATGTCAAGCGCTGCTGCGTTATCCGTTGTTGTTACAAAATTGGATAAATCTATCGTTTCAATTCCGTCTGTACCTCCGCCTGCACCAACTTCGCTATTTCCGGCTACAATATCTAAGGTCCAAATCCTGAAGTTATATAACTTTGGACGTTGCATAGGTTGGTAAGCTCCGTTAACCAAAGCTACTGCAGACTCTGCATCTGTTAGCGCTTCTGCACTGGGATCTTCAAACGGCTCCTTTTCCAAAAAATCTTCACATGACCAGAAGAGAGTCGTAAATATTAATAAGCCCGTATATAAGAATATCTTTTTCATTCCATTACTAATTAAAAGGTTAGAATTTAACATTTAAGCCTAAGCTTACTGTTCTTGTTAATGGATAAGTGCTGAGATCTACCCCTGTAACACCTACCTCTGGGTCAAACCCGGAATAATTTGTAAACGTGTACAGGTTCTGACATGACAGATAAAATCTGACCATATCTAAAGAAACACGCTTACTAAGAATATTTGGTAATGTATATCCCAGCGTTAAATTTTTAAGCCGTAAGTAAGAACCGTCTTCTATAAAACGGTTGGAATGTCGGGTATTTTTATTTGGATCACTGTAAACAGCCCGGGGTACTACGTTGCTTGTTCCCTCTCCGGTCCACCTGTCCAGAACTTTAGTTGTCTGATTTTGAGGAATAGACATACTTTCCTGCCAAATTCTGTTTGCGTTATAAATATCATTTCCTGCAACGCCCTGCAAGAAAAATTGCAAATCAAAATTTTTGTAGCTCAAAGTATTGTTCATTGCAAATGCCCATTTAGGTGTTGGGTTACCAATAAAAGTACGGTCGTTATCATCTATTACACCGCTGTTATCTAAATCTCTGAACTTAATATCTCCGGGCGCCGTACCCCCAGGTACCTGTATCGCGTAATTGTTTACTTCTGTTGATGTTTGGAAGAGACCATTAACTACATAACCATAGAAAGAATTTATAGGACGACCTTCTGCATTCACCCGAACCTTAGTCAGATTGATATCGTCACCAGTAAATAATGGTATGCCGTTATTCATTCTTATAACCTCATTGTGATTATAAGAAATATTAAAATCGGTATTCCAGTCAAATGCTCCCCTTAGATTCTGAGAAGCTATGTTTAGTTCGAATCCTGTATTTCGCACTTCTCCCGCATTTACACTTGGAACGAAAATATCTGAATAGCCCGTTGTAATTGGCACTGCCATAGGCACCAGCATATAGGTAGTGTTTTTGATATAAGCATCAAGAGAAATATTTACACGTTGATTTATCATCGAAAGATCAACTCCGGCATTCCATTGCTTCACGGTTTCCCAGGTTACATCCGGATTAGGCATAACCAGCGGAAAAAGAGTTGATACAGTATTTCCGTTAAATACGTATTGCCCCGTTCTGAGTCTGGTATAATAAGCGTAGTTATTTATACCTCCCTGATTTCCCGTTACGCCATAACCTGCTCTAAGTTTTACATCGTTAATCCATGAGTTTTTATTAAAAAAAGATTCTTCTGAGAGTCGCCACGCTGCCGCTACCGAAGGAAATGTTCCCCACCTGTTTTCCTCTGAAAAACGAGAAGATCCATCCCTCCTAACCGTAACTGTTAAGAGATATTTATCGGCATAATTATAGTTTACACGTCCCATAAAAGACAACAAAGACCATTCATTTCTCGATCCGCCAACTGTTGGATCTTTCAGTCCGTTAGAAAGCTGGTTGTTATTATCTGTTAAAAAATCCTGAATACTGGCGCTCATGTAGTTATAAGCATTGTTCTGTGCGCTTGAACCAACCAGTACATTTAAATGGTGATTTTCGTTAAACGTCTCTATGTAAGTCAGGGTATTATCCCACAAATAGGTAAGACTTTTATTTGATGCCTCATAACGATTAGACATCGGCTGCGGGATGGGCTTCCAATTATATTTTGGAGAGAAATTTTGCTGATCCCAAAATTTAAAATCTATTCCTCCCAAAGTTTTAAAAGTCAGCTGATCAAGCAGCTTCACTTCAGCAAATATATTTCCGAGCGTGTTATATCCAGACGTTTTCTGGCTGCTTAATAGTGCCCTTCCCAGTGGGTTCCTGATGTCTCCGTACCAATATGCCGGCTCTCCCGGACCCGAATAGGTTCCGTCAGCATTGTAAATTGGTTGTGTGGGCAATGCTGCCATGGTTTCCCTAACATTATAATCGCCCTGTTTTTTAATATCGTGACTTAAAGTAATATTATTTCCAAACTTTAACCATGGCTTTACTCTCGATTCGTTATTAAACTGTAATGTATAACGACGGTAAGAACTATTTTCTACAATACCATCCTGATCAAAAACAGCTCCGGAAACATAATAATTACCTTTTTCTGAGCCCCCTGAATATGATAACGAATGATTTTGCATGGCCGCCGAGCTAATCAGGGCGTCTAACCAATCTGTTCCTTCCCCCAGAGCAAGAGGATCTGCAAAATCCGGCCTTTGTATCATATTCTCGTTGTTGTAATTGGCGATCATTTCATTATGTAAGGATGCAAACTGAGCTGCATTTAACAACTTTGGTAAGCTGGTGGCTGTTTGTACCCCCCAATATCCGGCGTATGAAATAACTCCTTCTCCTGTTTTACCCTTTTTAGTTGTAACGATCACAACACCATTTGCCCCTCTCGAGCCATAAATAGCCGTAGCTGAAGCATCTTTCAGTATATCAACAGCCTCAATATCATTCACATTTAATGCATTTAAAGGTAAATCGGTAGGCACCCCATCTATAACCAGCAAAGGTTCGCTGTCGTTAATTGTACTTATGCCTCTTATTCGAATGGCAACATTGCTTCCGGGAGCCCCTGAATTTACGATCTGAACACCCGACGCTCTTCCCTGTAGTGCTTCGCCAACATTGGCTACGGGCTTCTCTTGTAAGGTTCTTTCTCCCACAGAGGAAACAGCTCCAGTCAGATCCTTTTTCCGCATGACCCCATATCCAACCACAACCACCGTTTCTAATTCTCTGGCATCAGTAACAAGTGTTACTTCGATATTACTTTTTCCTTCTACTGCTACTTCCTGCTTTAAAAAACCAAGGTAAGAAATAATTAATGTTGCATTTGGCGGTACGTCAATTGTAAACTGCCCGTTTACATCTGTCATAGTCCCCCTGTCTGTGCCGCCAGAACTTTTCACCATAACAGACGCACCTATAATAGATTCGCCCTGCTCGTCAAGAACGGTTCCTTTTATCTGCCTCAGGTCCTGCGCCATTGTCAGGGTAGTTATAAAAAGCAAACACAGGATACTAAGGAGTCTTTTGGACATGTGTGATTCCTTAAATTCTTTGTAAGATTTTTTCATGAATCTTTGTTTAATTAAAGGTTGTAATAAAATTGGTTATTGGAAGCCAAAAGAAAACTTCTTTGTTTCCGTTATACAAATGTATCCTGCCCTGTACTGCAAAAAAAGGCCGTAAAGATAAAATATAGACATGACTTAAACTTAACACACTGATAATAAACATATTATTACATGTTTTGATATAAAAAAATATAGATAATATAAAGGATATTATTGGTGATTAAGTTTATTTTTATTAACAGTCCTTTGAGTTTTGTGTTTCTTCTAATGGTTTGGTTTGTGTTTTTTGTTTTAAGATTATGCCTTTTCATAGCACAGGCATGCTGCAAGTTATTTAAGGAGAAAACAACATGTGGTAATTAGCCCTCTATACGTCATTCTGAGGGACAATATATTGTATATAAATCAATATGAATGACGTTTTTCACTCCGTCATCTTGACCGCAGGGAAAGCCCCCACATGCAAAGTAAGAGATTGGTATGGTGACCGGTATGATGAGATGTTTCACTACGTTCAACAGGACGCAGGTCGGAAAAACAAGTCTTATTATCAGCACTTTAATCAAAAACGTCAATGGTACCGCAGGGAAGAATCTCACATGCAAGGTGTATTACTTATATGAGAGATGCCTTCCTGACCGGCTTCCTACAGCCTGTGCTGAGCTTGCGAAGTATCAGCATGACGAGTTCTCGATTCTTAAATGACGCCAATGCGATTCTATCGGGGCGGTTTCTTTGCCCGCTTTAGTAGAAACTTTCATAACTACCATCGATATATTGTGTATTCATTTAAAATGAAAACATTATCCATTATAAATGAAAGAATTTTAAATAAGCAATTTAAATCAATAGAACGCCCATCCTAATGAGAAACACTTTACAGAAAAAACATTAGAAGTTTCTATTATTGACTAATAGACCCTATTTTCATTACCAAACTCTCAAATTCATGACGTGGTACTGCAGCTTTATTACGTACCCTTGTTCGATAACTATATATCGTATTTGCTGAATAGTGTAAAAAAGCAGCAATCTTAGAACTGTCTGTTATACCCAGTCTGATTAAAGCAAAAATTCTTAGCTCTACATTTAGCAATTCATTATGTTTGAGTACAAACCGCTCCTCTTCCAGCAATAAAGAATTGAAATCTTCTACAAAATTCGGATAGAGATGTAAAAATATGTGGTCGAAATTGTCATAAAGCTCTTTAAGCTCATTATCGATCATTTCATTAGAACGCAGTATTTTAAGTAGCTCTTCGCGTTTATTTTCTGTAAGCTTTCTATTAATGCTATTCTGAAATTTTTGAAGTTTATCTATATATGTAGAGCATAAATCAAGGAAATGGCCAATATACGCTTCTTTAATCTGGTTGGCTTCAGACAACTCGGTATTCAGCTCGGTAAACTTTAGGTTTGTTGCCTTTAACTTATCATTTGCTTCCTGCAGATTGCGATTTACTTCGTTCAGCTTCAGGTTAGACAAGTGCAGCTTTTTCCTTATTCGCGCAACCTTTTTCATTTGCCGGTAAACAAAAATCAGGGCAATAACCAAAAAAACCGAAAGTATGCTGATAAGTAACAGAAAGCGCTTTAACTCCTCTCTCTGCTTTAATGTTTTTTCCTGATAGGCAGAATCAATGATGGGAAATATTTTTGAAACTTCGAATGTACGCAACCGGGCATTACAAAAGATTGCATCTTCCATCGACGATTTAATGCATTGATACGCATTTTCAATATCTCCCATTTCATATAACACCAAAGCCAAAGCCTGTAAAGAAGCGTTTTCCTTAATATTATTTTTAATATCGCAGATAGCTGAAAGGGTAAAGTATTTCTTTTGCATTTCTATGTTACCCTCTTTTTTATAAACATTCGCGAGCGCATAAGCCAAAATTGCCCGCTCGTGGTTCTCTTCTTTTGATTGGTTTAATAAATTAGTGAGGATTTCCTTAGCGTCTTTCAACTGATTATTATCGTACAGCTTATCGGCATAAACAATCTTATAATGGGTAAAATTGGTATCCAGCAATCCTAAAAGAGAATCCCGATAGATTGCACTCCTTTTGTTATAACCGCTGGTGTAAAAATTGTTTTGTGCATAATATCCGTAAAGGAGCTTGTAATTATCGTAATAGCTTACCTTTAATTCATATGTCAGGTTTCGTTTTTCTATGCTTTTCAGAAGGTCGAGGCTTTCAATAAACATACCTGCAATAGAATAGGCAGAGGCCAGTATCAGCTTTGTTTCAGATATAGCATAACTATCATTCAGTTCATAAGCTATTTTAAGGTTGTTTTGAGCATAATGTATGGCCGAATCAGAAATATAAGTTTTATACTCTTCAAAAAGCTTTCGGTTTATGTCGTACTGTTGCCGCTTACTCAAATCAGGAACTTCAAGCATTTTTTTTATTTCAGAAATGTCTCTTTCCTTCTTTTCTATAAACGGCTCTTTATTTTGTATTAAAGAATATAACACGGCAGATAGGCTGTCAGTTTGGGCGACAGCTATACTGGATGATAGGAATAAAGTAATTAGAAAAGTAAGTGCTTTCATTACTGCCGTAAAAATTGGTCAAAAACAAATATACAACAAGCGGCTACTATCTATGCCATATAAATTCAAATACAGATGAAGTTATAATTACAACAAAATGGCTCACTTATTGTATCTTTGCAGGATATATATGGCGAGAAAATCCTTATTAAAAAAACTTCACGACACAGCACCAAAACGGGAAACAGCTGTTCTGGTAGGTATAATCACACCAGAAACTTCTGAAGCCCGCGAAAAAGAATACCTGGATGAACTGGCATTTCTGGTAGATACTGCCGGCGGAGAAACGAAACACATCTTTACGCAAAAACTTAATAAACCAGACAGGGCAACCTTTGTAGGGTCTGGTAAACTGGAAGAAATTAAAGAATATATCACTGCAGAAGAAACAGATCTGGTTGTCTTTGACGACGAGCTTTCTCCTATGCAGGTTAGGAATATAGAAAACGAGCTAAAGGTAAAAGTTTTAGATCGTAGCAATTTGATTCTGGATATTTTTGCAAGCAGGGCACAGACTGCGCAAGCTAAAACTCAGGTGGAATTAGCCCAGCTCCAATATTTGTTGCCCCGATTAACCAGAATGTGGACTCACCTTGAGCGCCAAAAGGGGGGTATAGGTATGCGTGGTCCCGGCGAATCGCAAATCGAAAGCGATAGAAGGATGATCAACAACAAAGTCGCATTATTGAAAGATAAGTTAAAGGCTATAGACAAGCAGAATCTAACCCAGAGAAAAAACAGGAAAGAATTGGTAAGGGTTGCTTTGGTTGGCTACACCAACGTTGGCAAATCTACCATCATGAATATGCTTTCAAAATCGGAGGTTTTTGCCGAGAATAAATTGTTTGCTACACTGGATACAACGGTTCGTAAAGTAGTTATAGAGAATGTTCCCTTTTTGCT
The DNA here is from genome assembly GCF_040392825.1 of Pseudopedobacter sp. Taxonomy (NCBI): domain Bacteria; kingdom Pseudomonadati; phylum Bacteroidota; class Sphingobacteriia; order Sphingobacteriales; family Sphingobacteriaceae; genus Pseudopedobacter; species Pseudopedobacter sp. The sequence goes on along the minus strand of NZ_JBEBVH010000042.1, from coordinate 1,181 downwards.
TTCAGATACTGTTGGGTTTATCAGGAAATTACCTCACCATTTAGTTGAATGTTTTAAATCGACATTAGATGAAGTTAGAGAGGCCGATATTCTGATTCACGTAGTAGATATTTCTCATCCTAATTTCGAAGACCATATCAGAACGGTTAACGAGACATTAAAAGATTTGGGTGTTACAGACAAAGAAACCATTACGGTTTTTAACAAGATTGATGCTTATCAGGAAGTTCACCAGGAACAGGAATGGATGGTAGATAACGAAGAAGTTCCCGGACTAACTTTAAATGACTTTAAGAAAAGCTGGATGGCAAAGAATGCTTCACCTGCAGTATTTATATCAGCCACAGAAAAGGAAAATACAGAAGAGCTAAAAGATGTTATATACCACAGGGTAAAAGCGGTAAACGAAAAAATATACCCTTATAACAATTTTTTATATTGATCAAAAGATAGATATTTACTTATATAATATACCGGTACTTAAAAGTATCAATCTTTAAAAACCAGTCCAAGTCCTGATACTTGATACTAAAATCTTAATACTTAAAAAGATGGAATCTAAAAGACAACAGAAATTTGCCCGTGTTATTCAAAAAGATTTAGGAGAGTACTTTCAGAGAGAGGCAAACAGTTTAATCCCTAATTCTATGATTACCGTTACTAAAGTTAGGGCTACTCCGGATTTAGGGTTGGTTAAAGTTTTCTTAAGCTTCTTTAACGTATCGGATACCGCAGAAGCCATAAAATCTATCAAAGCCCGCTCTTCTGAAATCAGATATTTATTAGGTAAAAAAATTAAAGATCAGGTAAAGAGCATTCCGCAGCTGGATTTCTTTATAGACGATACCAATGAATACGTTGACAAGATGGATAAGCTTTTCGACGAAATCAATAATAAAGAACTGTAAATCAATAAAACTAGAATTGGTATTTTAGCGTTACTAATATAGGTAATGTTAAAATACCATGACGATTCTCGCTTACCTTTTCGCTCTTATTTCCTGGTTAACCCCATTTCAGGAAGGCCCCCGTTTTAATGGGGGGAAGTTATCTTTACAAGATTTCATCAATCAGAATATCATATATCCGGGTTATGCAAAAGCAAACTGCATACAAGGAACTGTTATCGTCAATTTTAATGTTGACAAAAACGGACAGGTAAATAATATCTTCGTAAGTAA
>NZ_JBEBVH010000041.1:0-21504 GCF_040392825.1 Pseudopedobacter sp. | reverse complement strand
ATAAAACGGTAACAGTTAGCCAGCTTTTCTGCCACTTCCAAGCTGCCTCCTTTTTTCATCAATCGCTCATAAATCTCAATGGCGTAGTGATAATCATATTTATTGTAATACTTATTCGCTTTACCTAAATCATCAGATTTAAGTTTTGAAGGAGTGAGAACATAGGCAGCAATACCAAGTCCCAAAACTGCGATCAATATTTTTTTCAACCTCATATTTAAAAATATCTCGGATTTAAAATCTTTAAGTCTTTGCTTTTGCTTAACACAAATCCAACGCTAATTTCGTGAGTAGAATTGAAACTTTTTAGTGAAGAAGTAGAATAATCATAAGAATATCCAATATTCCAGGTATCATTTACAAATTGTAGCATTCCAACAACTGCACTTCCGTTAATTTTATTACCTATATTTTTTTTCCATAAGTCAAAGTTTGATCGGTAAGATCCTCCAATCCAGACTTTATCCATGATCAAAAAATTCAAATTACCATCAATCCCTGTAGGTCCTTTTATATCTTCTTTAATTAACAGGGTGGGCTTACATTTTAAGTACTCATTAAGATCAAATAAATAACCCGCAGAAAGAAAGAAATGGTTATTCTGGTTGGTTACCATTTCCCTGATTGGCTTACCGGAAGAAAACATTTGAGAAAACAGATTAGTAGCAGAAAAACCAATAAAAAACCGATTTGTGCTATAGTGTATACCAAATCGGGCTTCTGGGTCTATATATGAGTATTTTCCCTGCAAAAAACCTGTTTCTTGTTCTTCTTCATAAGTAGCTTTATCAGAATCGTAGGTGTATTGTGAAATACCTCCTGCCAAACCTAAAGCTAGCACACCTTCTTCCCCAACAAAAAGTTTATAGGAGTAATTTAAGTAACCTGTAAATTTTCCTCTTAAGCCGTATTTATCATTTACCACACCTAAAGCCAGTCCAACCTTATCATTTGCAACAGAACCATCAACAATAAAAGTCTGCGTTTTTGGTGATCCTTCCACTCCTACCCATTGATTACGATAAACCGCACTAACGTTTAAGTTTTCTTTGTAACCCGCATAAGCCGGGTTTATTACCAGATTATTGAACATATATTGCGAAAACTGGGGGTCCTGCTGTGCTCTGGTTTCCAGAGATACCATTATTGCGATATAAAAGACTAAGAAATATCTATTCATTATTTCTGATTCTTAACCAAAGAAATAAAGCCTTTAAAGACTTTATATTCAGTGCCTATTTTCACTTTCAACAGATAATAATAGGTACCATCATTTAAACTGGAGCCGTCCCACCTGTTTACAGACGAAAAAGACTTGGTCCTAAAAATTTCTCCACCCCATCTATTAAAAACAGTAATCTCATTATCGGGGTAATCATCTATATTACCAATCGTCCAGGTATCGTTCTTTCCATCTCCATCAGGAGAATAACTATTGTAAAATACCAGATTGTGAGATTCTGTCAACGATGCTAACGTCACGGGAAGATTTTCAATCTTATCCGGACTAAATGTTATTTGCATATTCAGATCTTGCCCAACAACAGTTGAGGATTTAGATGATGGAATATTTTCCCAAAAATTATTTACCCAGCCTGCTAAAGAAGTATATTCCTCCGAATCATGATAGAAATAGTTAATATTCAAACTAGAGTTTCCAACAGTACGATTAAGAACATGATAATATTTAGAATTGACTTCCCCGATATTCTCCTTTTTACTATCTCTGTAATAATATACTGTATTAGGATCTTTATTCAGGAATGATACCCCTACAGTATTTTCTTCATTAGAAGAGGAATTTATTTCTATTGGTCTATATAAAAGTTGTCCTTTGTCAATTGCTCCCATAGGGTATAAATAATTTCCTGCTGGTCCTAATTTACGATAGAAAAAACCTTGTTCAGAAGAGCTTATAAAGCCATCTTTTCTGTTCAATGCATTTTCTGATGCGTTTAACAAAATCAGCTTATTTCCTTCTATTGAAAGTTCTCTATCCCCTAAGTCCAGATTACTCCAAACTTCAGTCTTCTGTTTCAGCGATTTAACTTTAGTTCCTTCTAATTTGATTGAAGGAAAAAAGAGTGGAAACATTCCTGTTAATTCCTGACTTGCCCCTTCTAAAACAATCAGACCAATAGATTTTTTTAAGAATCCTCCTAATTGGTTTTTATTATCCCAATTACCTGCAACAAACAAAGTTCCGTCGTTAAGTATTTCGCTATCGTTTTCAATATCTGTATCGACAGTTAGCTCCACACCTTTTTGCACAGTCAGTTCTGCTCCGTCTTTTATCACCAACTGTGCATGCAGTTGCATAAAAAACAGGTTCACTAAAACTATAACTACAAACTTTTTCATCTAATTTATAACTACAGCGTTAAAAGTTATGTCCGGTATAACTATTGCCAAACCGCCCACATTATACAGTTTAACCTCTATTTCATTATCTGCTACACCTCTGACATAAGAAATAATAATACCATCCGGCAATTCTGTTACGGGAGAAACCTGAATTACAGAAGCGGTGTTTACCTGACTTAAGGTACAAGTTTGTTTTAAAGCAGAATTAGGCTGAATAGAAGCTCCAATAACAGAAAATGAAGATTTAGAAATGTCATTTAATTTTGTTCCGTTAGTACCCAAAATAAAGTCTCCATTAACATGCAATTTAGCAGTTGGAAAATTCTGGTATATACCTATACTTCCCGCAGCAGTCAGGCGCATAACTTCAATGCTATTGGTACCGAACACCAAATCATTTGCATCTTTAGTTCCAAGAAAAGACCCTGCCGTACCTGATATTGCAGGTGAAGTACCAATATTGCCATTTAGCTGCCATGTTGTAGAAGTATCTACCGGCCCTTTGATATTTGCAACTTTTTGCCATGCATTATTAGATATTTTCTTATAAACATCTCCGCTAAGCCTGTCTAAATACAAGTCATTAATAGTTCCTAATGCTGTACCTGGAGCAGAAGATCCTTCATACCAAGAATTACCGCCATCACCTTTAATACCTTGTGGTCCCTGCGGTCCCATTGGCCCAACCGGGCCGATTTCTCCGGTATCACCTTTGTCTCCTTTTTCTCCACGCTCTCCCCGATCACCTTTTTCTCCTTTTGGACCAACAGGTCCAATGGTTCCTATTTCCCCCTGTATACCTTGTGGACCCTGAGGGCCTGTTAATCCTATTGGTCCCTGAACTCCCGGATCACCTTTATCTCCCTTATCACCTTTCTCACCCTTCAACCCTTGATCTCCTTTTGGACCGGCAGGCCCAGTTAACCCCAAAGGACCGGCGGGTCCAGTATCTCCTTTATCTCCTTTTGGACCAATTGCTCCTTGTGGCCCTGCCGGCCCCTGAATTCCTTGTGGACCAACAGGGCCAGCTGGCCCTGCAATACCTTGTAAGCCCTGATCGCCTTTTTCACCTTTATCTCCCTTGTCTCCTCTCAGCCCCTGAATACCCTGATCTCCCCGATCTCCTTTCGGACCTGTAAGACCAACAGGTCCCTGATCTCCTTTTTCGCCCTTTTCTCCTTGAGCCCCCCTTAATCCTTGCGGTCCCTGATCTCCCTTAACGCCCTGTAATCCTTGTGCTCCCTGAATCCCCTGAATTCCTTGTTCGCCCCGATCTCCTTTATCTCCTCGTGGGCCCTGTAATCCTATTAGACCTTGCTCACCTTTATCTCCACGCGGCCCCTGAAGGCCTTGTATACCTTGTGGTCCTACGTTGCCTCTATCTCCTTTTTCACCTGCAGGCCCCTGAGGTCCCACAGGACCAACTACTCCAGTAGTTAAATTTGCAATAGGAAGCGACCACCCTCCTGTTTTATATCTGTATACTTTTCCTGTACTTGTATCTAAATACAAATCATCTTCCCGTACTTCTGTAAACGAGGTCATAGATGGGTGAGTATCACCGGTAAACCATAAAGCTCCCTGATCTCCTTTTTCTCCCCGTGGCCCCAAAACACCTGTCGTTAAATTAGCAATAGGTATAGACCATGCCCCTCCTTCGTACCGATATACTTTTCCCGTTGTAGTATCCAGAAACAAATCTCCTTCTCTTGCCCCCGAAATAGAAAGTCTTTGAGGTTCATCTGTCCCTGTAAACCACAAAGGCCCCTGATCACCTTTTTCGCCTTTTTCTCCCCGATCGCCTTTAGGGCCAGCCTCACCTTTTTCTCCCTGTAACCCTTTCTCCCCTTGTGGCCCGATTGGTCCAATCGCACCTTCTAGTCCTTGAATACCAGCTTCACCTTTATCACCTTTTGGACCAGGAACTCCCGGAATACCCTGTATACCCTGAACTCCTTGTTCACCTTTTTCGCCGGACAATCCCTGAATTCCCTGATCTCCTTTATCACCCTTAATTCCCGGGTCGCCTTTATCTCCTTTTGGCCCTACCGCTCCTGTCTTTAGATTAGCTATTGAACCCCAGCTACTATTATCATATTTAAATACCTCTCCTGTAGAAGTATTTAAATACATATCCTGATAGTTCGGATGAATCGGATAAGCGGAGGTCGGATTGTTTGTACCTGTAAACCATATACTTCCCCGCAGTCCATCCCCGTTTGCTATTGATATCCACGAAGTACCATCCCAATAACTAAATTGAGTTGTAGAAGTATTAAATATTAATAATCCCTTATCCTGTAACGACAACTTTGCCGACAAGATATCTTTCTCTCCATTAGATAATCTAGGTATAAGAATACCCTTTTCTCCAGACGATATATCCAAAATGGCATTCCCATTTGGTGATCTTGTACCAATTCCGACTGAGCCTGATTGTGCCCAAAGCTCTACACTTCCAAGAAGCAAAAGAAATAAAATTGGCGTTTTTTTTAGAAAAGATCTTTTACGTAAAGCTTTATCCATAGATTAAAAAATAAACAATAATAAATTACATAAATGTCATAACTAACAAAAACATTTATACCAAAAGAATAAGCTGCAGTTATAAATTTTAATAATCAACAAATTAAACCTATTAAAAAATACTTTTACAACACATCGATTGATTTTTTTATACGAGTTAGCAATAAAATGGTTACATTAGCCCGATTTTTATGTTTTAACGAAAAATGGCTAAAGAAATTAAAGAATTAGAACAAGTTGCTTCTCAGGTTAGAAGAGACATCATTAGAATGGTATATGATTGCCAATCGGGACACCCTGGAGGCTCATTAGGATGTACCGATTTTCTGGTTGCTCTATACTTCAGAGTAATGAAACATGACCCTAAGTTTAATATGGATGGAATTGGAGAAGATCTTTTCTTCTTATCTAATGGCCATATATCTCCAGTTTTTTACAGCGTATTAGCCAGAGCTGGCTACTTCGACGTAGAGGAACTAAAAACTTTCAGAAAGCTAAACTCCAGACTTCAGGGCCACCCTACTACTCATGAACACTTACCTGGAGTAAGAGTTGCATCGGGTTCCCTTGGCCAGGGATTATCTGTTGCAATAGGAGCTGCTCTTACTAAAAAGATAAATAAAGATAATTCCGTTGTTTTTAGTCTTCACGGAGACGGCGAACTTCAAGAAGGTCAAAACTGGGAAGCTATTATGTTTGCTCCTCATAACAAAGTAGATAATTTAATCGCTACAGTAGATTTCAACGGTCAACAAATTGACGGACCTACATCAGCAGTATTAAGCTTAGGCGATTTAGGTGCTAAATTCGAAGCTTTTGGTTGGGAAGTTCTACATGCTGACGGAAATAATATGACAGAGATTGTAGAAACGCTGGAACTTGCCAAATCCAGAACAGGTAACGGTAAACCTATCGCTATTATTATGAAAACAGAAATGGGTAAAGGAGTAGATTTCATGGAAGGTTCTCACAAATGGCATGGTATCGCGCCTAATGCAGAGCAACTTGCTGCTGGCTTGGCTCAATTAGAAGAAACTTTGGGCGATTACTAATCAAAACTTAATTTATCACGACAATTGCAATGAAAAAATACACATATACTGAAAAAAAAGACACTCGTTCTGGTTTCGGTGCTGGTTTGTTAGAGGTTGGCAGAAAAAATGAAAACGTTGTTGGTCTTTGTGCTGACTTAATCGGATCTTTAAAAATGGGAGATTTTCAAAAGGAATTTCCTGAAAGATTTGTACAAACAGGTATTGCAGAGGCAAACATGATTGGTATGGCTGCTGGTATGACTATTGGAGGTAAAATTCCATATACAGGTACGTTTGCAAACTTCTCTACTGGTAGAGTTTATGACCAAATCAGACAATCTGTTGTTTATTCTGGTAAAAATGTAAAAATATGTGCTTCTCATGCCGGTTTGACCTTAGGAGAAGATGGCGCTACACACCAAATTTTAGAAGATATTGGTATGATGAAAATGTTACCGGGAATGACAGTTATAAATCCTTGTGACTATAACCAAACTAAAGCTGCAACAATTGCTATTGCAGATTACGACGGACCGGTTTATTTGAGATTTGGCCGCCCGGTAATTCCGGTATTTACACCTGCTGACCAAAAATTCGAAATTGGAAAAGCATGGATGGTTAATGAAGGAACAGACGTAAGTATCTTTGCTACAGGACATTTAGTTTGGGAAGCTATTTTAGCTGGCGAAAAACTTGCAGAAGAAGGAATTAATGCTGAAATTATCAATATTCATACGATTAAACCTCTTGACGAAGAAGCAGTCTTAAATTCAGCAAGAAAAACTGGCTGTGTTGTTTCTTGTGAAGAGCACAACAGATATGGTGGATTAGGTGAGAGCATTGCTCAGTTATTGGCAAAAGAACTACCTACACCAATGGAATTTGTTGCTGTGAATGATAGTTTTGGTGAAAGTGGTACTCCTGCTGAGTTAATGAAAAAATATGGCTTAGACAGTTCTAACATTGTTGAAGCTGTAAAAAAAGTAATGAAACGCAAATAATTTCTTACTTTTAAATATTTAGATTAGCCGGAGTTTTCACTTCGGCTTTTTCATTTAGAAAGTTTTATATGTTAATAGAGGATTCGGAATTATTAGCCATGTTTCGGGAAGAATCGAAGCGCCACAAAGCATTTTCGATTTTACTAAAAAAATATCAACAGAAAATATACTGGCATATTAGACGTATGGTTATCGATCACGACGATGCAGATGATATAGTTCAGGAAGTTTTCATTAAGGTGTGGAAAAGTTTAGATTCATTTAGACAAGATTCGCAGTTGTACACCTGGATTTATAGAATTGCCACAAACGAATGCATCACCTTTCTTAACAAGAAGAAAAATCATTTGAATATTTCTTATGAAGAGCTGGCTGAAAAACTCGAAGATTCTTTAAATGATGATAATTTCTTTTCTGGCGAGGCTATACAAAAAAAATTACAAAAAGCAATCCTTACGCTGCCAGAAAAACAGCGATTGGTTTTTAACATGAAGTATTATGATGATTTAAAATTCCAGGAAATCTCGGATATTTTAGGTACAAGTGTAGGAGCCTTAAAAACTTCGTATCATTTGGCTGTTAAAAAAATTGAAAACTTTTTATTGACATCAGATTAAACCTTTTCTGTTTTAATATATCTGTATAAGTATGAAAGAAGTAAATAGCAACGGAGAAATGGATGGAACTTTCTTAGAAGGGCTCAAAAAGAACCCTTTCATAGTTCAAGAGAACTACTTTGATCATTTACATGAGCAAATACTATCTAATGTAAAACTTGCAGGTTTTAAGGAGGAAAATCCTTTCAAGGTTTCTGAAGATTATTTTTTGCAAACAGAGAAGCAAATTCTTGCTCAGGCGAATCTTCCGAAAGAATCTACTAATGCATTTGAAGTTCCGGAAAATTATTTCGACAATCTTCAAACCAGAATTCTTTCCGGAATTGAAGAGTCGAAATCAAAGAACAATGTTCGCTCGATTTTCAACCCAAGCTTTATAAGATATGCAGCAGCCATCCTGGTTATACTTTCGATCACTTTGGGATTATATTTTAATCAGAAAAAGGTAAATGTAAATAGTGAAATAGCGAATATACCGGATCAGGAAATAATTGATTATCTAAATACATATTCAGATCCCAGCGATATTCAATTTATTTTAGAAAACACAAACGATTTATCTTCATTAGAAGATCAACTTAGTCATTTATAGTTATAATGCTATGAAAAATCTATTAATTATATTTTTCTTCATATTTTCTTTCAATAGCTTATTAGCACAGGAAAGACCACATTCAGGCGTATCTCATAGAGAAAAATGGGAAAGAATAGATGCATTAAAATTGCAGTTTGTGATGAAGAAATTACAACTTCCCTCTTCTACAGAAAATAAACTGATACCTGTTTATAACAATTATCAACAGGCTTTAAGAAATGTTTATGCGGAACGCAGAAGAATTAGAGAGCAGAATAAAGCCAATCCGGGAAAACAGGTTGACACTGATTTTTCCTTTGAATCCAAAATTCTGGCAGTAAAACAAGAGTACAAGAAAAAATTTGAGACTATATTAAACTCCGAACAACTGAATACATTATACTCTTCTGAAAGAGAATTCAGAGAAGAGTTAATGCAGCAATTGAAAAAGAATTAATATGTAAATTACTTGTTCCTGACGTTATAAAGCTTAATATTCCTATATATTTGCACATGCTTAGTCAGAAACAATTATTCTTATTAAACACCGCCCAAACATCAAATTCGCCTAGATTTCTAGAGATAGAAAAAGCCGAAGGAAATTATCTTTATGATGTTGATGGAAGAAAATATCTGGATCTGGTATCCGGATTTGCGGTAAGCAATATTGGACATAGACACCCGGCAGTTTTAGAAGCTATAAAAAATCAACTGGACAGATATTTACATGTAACTGTTTACGGTGAATATGTGCAATCTCCACAGGTGAATTTTGCTCATCTTTTAGCTAAAGTTTTACCCGAAAATCTGTCTTCGGTATACTTCACCAATTCGGGGACCGAAGCTACAGAAGGAGCATTAAAATTAGCTAAAAGGTATACCGGCAGGACAGAAATATTATCGTACCATCATTCTTACCACGGAAGTACCCATGGTGCACTGAGTGTAATGGGAAACGAATATTACAAACAGGCTTACAGACCATTACTTCCTGATATCAGATTTCTAAATTTAAACGCAGAAGAACAGCTTGAACAGATTACCGAAAAAACTGCTGCAGTTATCCTCGAATCTATACAGGGTGAAGCTGGCATCAGAGTTCCTGATAGAAACTATTTCAAAAAACTTCGCGAAAAATGTAACGAAACAGGAACTTTATTAATTCTCGACGAAATTCAAACAGGATTCGGTCGTACAGGCAAATTATTCTGCTTTGAACATTATGACTTAGTACCTGATATCTTATTAATCGCAAAAGGAATGGGTGGTGGAATGCCTATTGGGGCATTTGTATCCTCTAAAAAGATCATGGATTCTTTAAAAGAGAATCCGATTTTGGGGCATATTACAACATTTGGTGGTCATCCGGTAAGTTGTGCTGCTGGTCTGGCAAGCTTGAAATTGATTTTAGAAAAAAAACTATTTAACGATGTTCCTGAAAAAGAAGCTCTTTTCAGGACACATTTAATTCACCCTAAAATTAAGGAAATAAGAGGTATTGGGCTGATGCTTAGTCTGCAGTTGGATTCTTTCGAACATGTAGAAAAAGTAAGCTCGCTGTGTGTAAAAGAAGGGTTAATTATAGATTGGTTTTTACACTGTGAAACGGCTATGCGTATAGCACCTCCATTAACAATCTCTAAGGAAGAAATTATATACGCTTGTAACATTATCAAAAAAGCAATGGATAAAGTTTATGAATCCTGAAACAGTTAATTATCTGGAGACAGTACAACAGTTTTTGGTGACCAAAGGAACCGAAGTGGGAATCGCTTTAATTAAAGCAACTCTTATCTGGTTTGTAGGTAAGCAAATCATTAAGCTTATTAACAAAGCTTTTGCTGCTATAATACAAAAAAACAAAGTCGATCTTTCGCTGCAATTATTCTTAAAAAGCATAGTACACAATGCTTTAACTGTATTATTGATCATGACGGTCCTTACTACATTAGGAATCGAGATGACTTCATTTTTTGCTTTACTTGGTGCCGCTGGTCTCGCTGTGGGTATGGCTTTGCAGGGAAGCTTGTCTAATTTTGCAGGAGGAGTACTTATATTACTTTTGAAACCTTTTAGAGTTGGGGACAGCATTGAAGCAAAGGGAGTTTCAGGAACAGTAACAGAAATACAAATTTTTCATACCATTCTTAAAACCGGTAACATGAAAACCGTCATTATTCCAAATGGAACATTATATAATGACGTGATTATTAATAATTCTATCGAGAATGCCCGAAAAATCGAATGGCTTTTTAATATCAACTATGGTGATGATATTGATTTAGCTAAAAAGATCATTCAGGATATTATTTATACTGATGACAGAGTTTTAGACAGGGCTACTCCTTCTATTGTTGTTAATTCGGTGTCCAATAGCGGGATAAGCTTAAAGGCTACCGGTTTGGTAAATAATTCTATTTTATCTGCAGTAGAAGCGGAAAAGGTTGAAGAAGTAAAAAAAGCTTTTGATAAAAACGGAATCGCCCAACCCAGTACTCATACCAACATACATCTTTATCAACAAAACGTATAACAGTGGTCTAGTAGAAGAGGTTGAACTTATGACATCTTATTTCTTTTTATCAACCAGGCATTTAATGTCGGGTTAAAACCATCTTCCAGGTAGGCATTTACCAGATCTATCTTTAACTGAGCACATTTTGTATCCAGATTCTCTTTAAAGACAGCCATCATGCGTTTATATTCTTCTAAATATTGTGTAGGGTTTAACTTAATCTGTTCCCCGGTTTCTGCATCAATAAATTGATAAGGCCTGTTCTCAAAATCAAACTCCAATTCATGTTTTCTTTCTAAAACATTGAATACAATAATCTCGTGTTTATTAAATTTTAAATGTTGCAGGGCAGCAAAAATAGTCGACAGCTCCTTTTCATTCGATGAGTTTTCAAACAGATCAGAAAACAAAACAATCATTGATCGCTTAGGTAAACTTTCCGCTATTTTATGCAGACTCTCTGCTATGTTTGTCTTTTTATCCTTAACCGGTTCTCCCAAATATCTTTCTAACTGATGATACAAAAATTTCTCATGAACCATAGTTGATTTGGCCGGAGTTTGTAATTCCACATCGTCAGCAAAAATTGTAAGCCCAAAAGCATCTCTCTGCTTCTTCAAAAGATTGATAATGGCCGCAGAGCACAAAGCAGAAAATTGAAATTTATTTAGTAATTGCTGAGGATAAAACATAGATGAGGAAGCATCGATAAGCAAATGACATCGTAAATTCGTTTCTTCCTCAAACCTTTTGGTAAACATCTTCTCTGTTTTAGCAAATAGCTTCCAGTCTACATTCCTCACAGATTCCCCTTCATTGTACAGTCTGTGTTCCGCAAATTCTACAGAAAAACCGTGAAATGGACTTTTATGCAAACCTGTAATAAATCCTTCCACCACCTGTCTTGCCAAAAGCTCAATATTGATACCATCTTTCAGATCTTCCAACACTATTTTATTCGCCATATATCAATTAAAGATAAGCTTTCAAAATAGGTAAATTTCGCTAAAAATCAACAACATATAAAGCTGTCTGGAATTGTTTATAAATCCAAACCAAAAAACAACAAATAAACATCTCATAATCAGTAATTTAAATAACAAAAAAGAGTAACAAGATATTTATCCACATGTTACCCTGAAATCCGTCTTAAAAGCTTATTTTTGAAGTTATTACTTTATAAATCATGAGTGAATCAGTAGAAAAAAATTCAAATTATTCAGCAGATAATATTCAGGTACTAGAGGGATTAGAGGCTGTAAGAAAACGCCCTGCCATGTACATTGGCGACACAGGCGTCAAAGGATTACACCATTTGGTCTATGAAGTTGTGGACAACTCTATAGACGAAGCTTTAGCAGGTTACTGTACAGACATCCATGTTACTATACATACAGATAATTCAATTACCGTAGAAGATAACGGTCGTGGTATTCCAACCGGAATCAACACAAAAGAAAACAAATCGGCATTAGAAATTGTAATGACTGTTCTTCACGCCGGTGGTAAATTCGACAAAGACACTTACAAAGTCTCCGGAGGTTTACATGGTGTAGGGGTTAGCTGTGTGAACGCGCTTTCTACGCATGTGATAACCGTGGTGCATAGAGAAGGCAAAATCTTTACTCAGGAGTACGAAAGAGGAAAGCCTTTATTTGATGTAAAAGTTATAGGTGAGAGTGATCGTACAGGAACAATCCAGACTTTTCATCCGGACCCGGAAATTTTTACTCAAACAACAGAATACAAATTTGATACTTTAGCCGGAAGATTAAGAGAATTAGCTTTCTTAAACAAAGGTATCCGTCTAACCTTAACAGATGAAAGAGAAGTTAAAGAAGACGGGTCTTTCCTATTTGAAGATTTTTATAGTGAAGGCGGTTTACGTGAATTCGTAACTTTTCTTGATTCAACCAGAACTCCATTAATTCCTGAAGCTATTTACATTGAGGGAGAGAAAAATGGTATTCCAGTAGAACTGGCTTTCACTTACAACAACTCTTATAATGAAAATATCCACTCTTATGTAAACAATATCAATACGATAGAGGGCGGTAGCCATGTTGCAGGCTTTAGAAGAGGTTTAACAAGAACACTAAAATCTTATGCTGAGAAATCCGGACTTTTAAAAAACATTAAAGTTGAAATTACCGGAGACGATTTTAGAGAGGGCTTAACTTCTGTTATATCTGTTAAAGTTCAGGAACCACAGTTCGAAGGGCAAACAAAAACAAAATTAGGAAATACCGAAGTAACCGGTGCTGTAGACATAGCTGTTGGTGAAGCACTAGGAAACTTCCTGGAAGAAAACCCTAAAGAAGCTAAGCTTATTGTAAATAAAGTGATTTTGGCTGCTACAGCCAGAGCCGCTGCCCGTAAGGCAAGAGAGATGGTTCAGCGTAAAAACGTAATGGGCGGATCGGGTTTACCCGGAAAACTGGCCGATTGCGCTAACAAAGATCCATATGCTTGTGAATTATTCCTTGTTGAGGGAGATTCTGCAGGCGGTACTGCCAAGCAAGGCCGTAATAGAGACTTCCAGGCTATCTTACCGCTAAAAGGTAAAATCCTTAATGTTGAGAAAGCCATGGAGCACAAAATTTACGAGAATGATGAGATCAAAAACATCTTCACTGCATTAGGTGTAAGCATTGGCACAGCAGATGATGATAAGGCATTAAACCTGGAAAAATTAAGATATCACAAAATCATCATCATGACGGATGCCGATGTGGATGGTTCGCACATCACAACATTAATCTTAACTTTCTTCTTCAGGTACATGAAAACCTTAATCGAAGCAGGAAATATTTATATAGCAGCTCCTCCTCTGTATCAGGTAAAAAAAGGAAAAGATTTTGAGTATTGTTGGAATGATGTTCAACGTGATGCAGCTATCCAAAGGTTAAAAGGAGGCGGTAAGGAAGACAGTGTGCATGTACAACGATATAAAGGTTTGGGAGAGATGAATGCAGAACAGCTGTGGGAAACTACTCTGGATCCAGAAAGAAGAACTTTGAAAAAAGCGACCATTGAAAGCGCAGCGGAGGCCGATAGAATTTTCTCTATGTTAATGGGCGATGAAGTTGCTCCAAGGCGTGATTTTATCGAGAAAAATGCGAGATACGCTAAGATAGATTTATAAAAACAAAGCTTCAATAAAACAACAAAGCCAGAATTAAAAATTCTGGCTTTGTTGTTTATTATCTTATTTTTCCAATATTAGCGCCCGCAGATTGTCGAAAATTTTCAATTTTATAGAACATTAAATCTGCAATAGATACAGCATTCTTCTTCGCTCTATCAGCTATTTCGCCATCAAAAAGCTCATCTACAGTTTCCATAAATAAACTTTTCCATCTGCTAAAATCTTCCCCCTCCAGTTTTCTTTTTTCATTCAGCCTAAAATGAGCTTCCATTGGATTTCCCACATACCCCCGCTCTCCCAACAATGTAGAGGCCCAAAACTTGTACATAACAGGTAAGTGTTTTTCCCAATCTACATGCGCCACCTCATTAAAAATTGGAGAAAGTAATTCGTCTTTATTTACTTTTCCATAAAAACTATTTACAAGCAACTGGATATCTTCCATGTTTTCTATATCCTTTTTCATAACGACTTTCTTAAAAAACAATTACGATAGCAACGGTTCTCCAGTACCAATTTGATTTTAAATAATAAAAACTCCTGTGACTTTAGTCATATTATGCTTTTCTCAATTTAAGAATTAAATGCTTATAATCGATTAACGCCTCATATTCCATTAAAATATCGCCGCCTAAGACGCCTATAACAGAAGGCAGTTTCAACTGCTGATAAGCATATTTTATAGTACTTAAATCAAAAATAGGAACCTCATATGCTTTCACTACCAAATTACCGATCATAAACTCCGGAATCATTATCATATATCTTTCCATCGTTGTAGTTCCCAAGCCAACAGCATGCTGATCCGGCAAATGCTGTATGACCGAATGGTCGTCTATAAGAAGTTCTATAGTATCTTTATCTAACGCTGTTTTTGACGCTCCGGTATCTAAAACCAGATTAAACCTCTCTCCATAAATTACAACTTCGACCAAAAGGTGGAAGCCGTCCCCTTGCAGATTGATTAATTGCAGAGGTACATTAAATTCTTCCATTTATATAACACGCGTGTCTTTCAGCACCTGATTCATGGCCCTTACAGCATCTGCAGATTTACTAAAAGCGCTCCTTTCCTGTTCACTGAGCTCGAAGTTAACAATTTTTTCCCAACCATTTTTACCCAATACAACTGGAACTACTAAAGAAATATCATCCTCACCATATTCACCTTCAAGGTAAACACCACATGAAAGCAATTTTTTTTCATCTCTGATTATCGCTTCTACCATTGCTGCTGTCCCTGCTCCTGGTGCATACCATGCAGAAGTGCCTATGAGTTTTGTTAAAGTCGCCCCTCCTACCATAGTATCTGCAACTATTTTTTGCTGCTGCTCCTCTGTTAAAAAATTGGTTACCGGAACGCTGTTCCATGTTGCATGTTTAATCAGTGGAATCATAGTTGTATCGCCATGCCCGCCAATTACAACAGCATTTAAATCAGAAGGCGAACACTCCAGCTCCTTACTTAAGTAATATTTGAATCTTGATGAATCCAAAACACCGCCCATTCCCAATATTTTTTGTTTTGGTAATCCGGAAGTTTTAAAGGTAAGATAATTCATGGTGTCCATTGGATTTGAAACAACGATGATTATCGTATTTGGTGAATATTTAAGAATATTCTCTGTTACTGATTTTACAATCCCGGCATTTGTTCCAATCAGTTCCTCTCTGGTCATTCCCGGTTTTCGTGGAAGGCCAGATGTCACAACCACCACACTTGAGTCTGCTGTTGCAGCGTAATCATTCGTAATACCTTTTAATTTTGTATCGAAACCCAGTAAAGCTGAAGTTTGCATGATATCCATCGCCTTCCCTTCCGCAAAACCTTCTTTAATATCTAATAGAATTAATTCTTCAGAGAGTTTCTTTCTGGCAATGTTATCGGCACAGGTTGCGCCTACTGCACCAGCTCCTACTACTGTAATTTTCATGGTTTTATAATTAAGGATGATTAAATCAATTTGTTAACCAGAATCCCAATTTATATAATATAACCTACCGAAACAACTTTTATTGGAATTCAAAAGAACGACTTTCACAACAATACACTTTCTACAAACCTATTTCTCAACATATTGTTTGGAATAATTTCTATCCACATCAGAATGTTGATATCATAACTAAAAAATGACATCAATTTTTGATAATTTTGGATGTATCTTTTAATAAGTTCAGCTACAATTCTGCTAAATTATTTTCTATGTATTTGATATTTGACACTGAGACGACGGGATTACCAAAAAGGTGGGATGCTCCAATTACAGACGTAGACAATTGGCCGCGTTGTATCCAAATCGCTTGGCAGCTTCATGACGATTTGGGGAACCTGCTTGAGCATCAGGATTACCTTATTAAACCTGACGGGTTTGATATTCCTTATGATGCGGAAAGAATACATGGCATTTCAACAGACCTGGCTACAGAACAAGGCGTTCCTTTATTAGATATTCTTCATAAATTTAACGAAGCACTAAGCAAAGCCAAATTTGTAGTAGGCCAGAATATTGGTTTCGATATTAATATTATGGGGGCCGAATTTCATCGTTATGGTGTAGAGTCTCCTTTAGTAAAACTTCCGATCTTAGACACTTGTACAGAGATAACTGCAAATTTATTACAACTTCCGGGAGGAAGAGGTGGAAGATATAAGTTGCCAACATTAACAGAATTACACGAATATTTATTTAGTGTACCTTTCGCAGAAGCTCACAATGCTACCGCCGACGTTGAAGCAACTACACGTTGTTTTCTGGAACTGATAAAAAGAGAAGTTTTCACACTAGAAGAACTTCAGGTTGATACGACTTACTTTCTGAAATTTCAAGGACATAATGCTGGAATAATTCAGCCTGTGGGCCTGAAACACGTTAATCTGAAAGAAGCATCTGATGAAATTCGCAAAAGGCAAAGAGCAGAAGAAATGCTCCAGAATACCGGAGATACAACAGTTGCCGATTTAACAGATGTAAGTTTTGTACATTTACACAACCATACCCAGTTTTCTATTCTTCAGTCTACAACCTCAATTGGTGATTTGGTAAAAGCCGCAGCGAAACAAAAAATGCCTGCAGTAGCGATTACCGATCATGCCAATATGATGGGTGCTTTTCATTTTGTCAACAACGTATTAAATCATAATAAATCGGCTCAAGCAAAAAATGCAGAAGCCGAAGAAAAAGGAGAAACACCTACAGAACAAATCATAAAACCGATTATTGGTTGTGAGTTTTTTGTGTGTGACAATCATGCCGATAAAAGCAGAAAAGACAACGGCTACCAAATTGTGTTGATAGCTAAAAATAAAAATGGTTATCATAATCTGGCAAAAATGTCTTCCCAGGCTTATACTAATGGTTTTTACTATGTTCCGAGAATAGATAGGGGTATTATCGAACGATACAAGGAAGATATTATCGTCCTCTCGGGGAACCTTTACGGAGAGATTCCCAATAAAATACTCAATGTTGGTGAAACGCAGGCAGAAGAAGCCTTAATCTGGTGGAAAAACACGTTTGGAGAAGATTTTTATATAGAGGTAATGCGTCATCATCAGGAGGACGAAGACCGCGTAAACCAATCACTAGTTAAATTAGCCAGAAAACATCAGGTTAAGCTAATCGCTACTAATAACACCTATTACATCAATAAAAAGGATGCCCATGCTCACGATATTTTGTTGTGCGTAAAAGATGGAGAAAAAATTAATACACCTATTGGTCGTGGACGAGGATTTAGGTACGGTATGCCTAATCAGGAATATTATTTCAAGTCTCAGGACGAAATGAAAAAAATATTTCAGGATCTTCCCGAAGCCATTATCAACATTCAGGAAATTGTCGATAAAGTTGAAACCTTTAAGCTTCATCGCGATGTCCTTCTTCCAAAATTTGATATTCCCGAAGAATTTCAGGTTGCAGAAGACGAACAAGATGGAGGAAAAAGAGGGGAGAATAAATATCTCAAACACCTTACTTACAAAGGAGCTGAAAGACGATATAGCGAAATCACACCGGAGATTAGAGAACGCTTAGATTTCGAATTAGCAACTATAGAACGTACGGGATATCCGGGTTATTTTCTTATTGTACAGGACTTTATTCAGGCTGCCCGGGATATGGGAGTTTCTGTTGGCCCTGGACGTGGTTCTGCTGCCGGTTCTGCCGTCGCCTATTGCTTAGGAATTACCAATTTGGATCCCATAGCTTACGACTTGCTTTTTGAGCGTTTCTTAAATCCAGATCGTGTATCCATGCCCGATATTGATATCGACTTCGACGATGAAGGACGTGGAGATGTAATGAAATACGTTATCGACAAATACGGAGCTAATCAGGTAGCGCAAATCATCACCTACGGTACCATGGCTGCAAAATCGTCTATACGTGATACTGCGAGAGTACTAGACCTGCCTTTGTTCGAAGCAGATAAGATTGCTAAGCTTATTCCTAACTTAAAGTTGAATAAGATTTTCAACATGGACGATCAGGCACTGAAAGGCGTGCTTCGTTCCGAAGAAATGGAAGCTGTTCAACAGTTGAAAGAATTAGCATCTGGAAGTGATTTAAGTGCCGAAACCATCCAACAGGCTAAAGTCTTGGAAGGTTCCGTTAGAAATACAGGAATCCACGCTTGTGGTGTTATTATTACACCTGATGATATTACAAACTTCGTCCCTGTTTCCATAGCAAAAGACTCGGACTTATATGTAACTCAGTTTGACAACTCTGTTGTTGAAAGTGCCGGACTTTTAAAAATGGACTTTTTGGGGTTAAAGACATTAACCCTTATTAAAGATACAGTAAAACTAGTAAGATTCAGAACAGGAACAGAACTTGATCCGGATAAATTCCCGATAGATGATGTTAAAACTTACGAATTATTCCAGAGAGGTGAAACTGTTGGTATATTCCAGTACGAGTCGCCCGGAATGCAGAAATACATGAAAGAACTAAAACCAACTGTTTTTGGTGACTTAATTGCGATGAATGCATTATACAGACCGGGACCGTTGGAGTATATTCCTTCATTTATTAGAAGAAAGAATGGCGAAGAGCCTATTACCTACGATCTAGATGCCTGCGAAGAGTATCTGAAAGAAACTTACGGTATTACCGTCTATCAGGAGCAGGTGATGCTTCTTTCCCAAAAGCTGGCCAACTTTACCAAAGGTGAGGCCGACGTTTTACGTAAAGCAATGGGTAAAAAGCAGAAAGATGTACTTGATAAGATGAAACCAAAATTCATCAAACAAGCTGCAGAAAATGGTCATAACGAAAAAGTACTAGAGAAAATATGGAAAGACTGGGAAGCTTTCGCGAGTTACGCTTTCAATAAATCGCACTCCACTTGTTATGCGTGGGTTGCTTACCAGACTGCTTATCTGAAAGCCCACTACCCTGCAGAATACATGGCGGCGGTACTTTCCAATAACATGAATGATATTAAGCAGGTATCTTTCTTTATGGAAGAATGCAAAAGAATGGGACTAGAAGTTTTAAGCCCGGACGTAAACGAATCTTTCTATAAATTTACAGTAAACGACAAATACGCTATCCGTTTCGGAATGGGCGCAATCAAAGGTGTTGGTGCCGGTGCTGTAGAAACTATTATTGAAAACAGAAAATCAGCACATTACAGATCTATTTTTGATTTAGCGAAACGTATAGATTTAAGAGCCGCCAATAAAAAAGCTTTTGAAAATCTTATTCTTGCCGGAGGTTTTGATTGCTTCGAAGGCACTCACAGAGGGCAGTATTTTTACGACGACGGAGAAGGATCTACCTTAATGGAGAAAGCCATAAAATATGGTGCAAAATATAAAGAAAACGAAAATTCTTCACAGGCAAGTTTATTTGGAGGCGGCAGTGCGGTCGAAATTCCGGAACCTACGCTTCCTAGTTGTGAAGAGTGGGGAACGATGGAAAAACTAGCCAAAGAGAAAGATGTCGTGGGAATTTACATTTCAGGACATCCTTTAGATGACTATAAATTTGTGTTGGATAAATATTGCTCTCCTGGTAACTTAGCTATCTTTAACGATATTGAAAAAGGACAGGATTTTCAATTCAAAGTAGGTGGAATAGTAGCTTCTGTAAGACATATGGTAACTAAAGATGGCAGAGGTTGGGCTTTCTTCAAAATGGAAGGTTATGACGATGGTTACGAATTTGCTATATACAGAGATGATTACCTGAAACATAAACACCATCTCGTACCTAATAATTATCTGCAGATAAAGGGTAACGTTTCTTACTATACAAATGCAGATGGCTCCAAGAAACCAAGAATATCTTTTTCAGATTTTACTGACTTAAGAGACGTTTTGGAAAAACAGTCAGTCAGTTTAGATATTCGCCTGAACATAGAACATATATCCGCACAATTAACTAAAGACCTGGAAAGTATTTTCTCTGATTACACAGGTACTAAAAAATTGAATTTCACAATTTTGGATATGCGGGAACGTGTTTTACTGAATATGAAAAGCCGATCGCAAAAAATCAATATTTGTAACGAGTTATTATCTAAATTAGACAATCTTGAATTAGATTATAAACTCAATTAAATACATGCAAAACTATCAGGTATCCGAATTAAGATATAAAGAAATGAATTACCGCCGCTGTGGAAACAGCGGCATTAAACTTCCTGAAATATCGCTGGGACTTTGGCATAATTTCGGAGATGTAGATGCTTTCAAAACTTCTACACAAATCATTAGAACTGCTTTCGATAACGGAATTACCCATTTTGACCTGGCTAATAATTACGGGCCTCCTCCCGGTTCAGCAGAGATTAACTTTGGTAAAATTCTAAAAAAGGATTTTGCTTCTTATCGGGATGAAATGATTATCTCTTCTAAAGCCGGTTATACCATGTGGGAAGGACCTTATGGAGATTGGGGATCAAAAAAATACCTGATAAGCAGCTTAGACCAGAGCCTGAAAAGAATGCAGCTGGATTATGTGGATATTTTCTATCACCACAGGCCAGACCCAGATACACCTTTGGAAGAAACTATGTCCGCATTGGATTTAATTGTACGCCAGGGAAAAGCATTATATATTGGCTTAAGCAACTACAAAACTCCGGAGTTTTTAAAAGCAACGTCCATTTTAAAAGAATTGGGAACTCCTTGTCTCATCCATCAACCCAAATACTCTATGTTTGAGAGATGGGTGGAAGAAAGCTTATTAGATGCGCTGAAAAAAGAACAAGTTGGTTGTATCCCTTTTTCTCCCTTAGCACAAGGTTTATTAACCAATAAATATTTGAAAGGAATTCCTGAAAACTCCAGGCTGGCAAAAGCGCATGGCTTCTTAACCCAGGCTTATGCTACGGCAGATAAAATAGAGAAAGCAAAACAATTAAATGAAATAGCTTTGAAAAGAGATCAGTCCTTAGCTCAAATGGCCATTTCATGGTTATTGAAAGACAATAGAGTGACCAGCGTTCTAGTTGGAGCAAGTTCACCTGAACAATTATTGGATTCTTTAAAAAGTACCCAGAATGTCAATTTTAGTATAGAAGAATTAGAAAACATAAACCATATTTTATCTTATGGCAAAGGAAATATTATGTAATAACAAGATAAATGAGGTAGAACTATAATCACCAGAACACTTATATTATAATATTATATTTTAGGATTACAGATTCGCAATTTAACATTAAGATAAAACTAACTAACTAACTAACTAACTAACTAACTAACTAACTAAC
>NZ_JBEBVH010000040.1:0-21577 GCF_040392825.1 Pseudopedobacter sp. | reverse complement strand
AAAAAGTACTCAAAATTCAGGGGCATTGGAGTGATATAAAACCAAGCGCCCATGACGGTTCTTTATAAGAACTAATGTTTCTCATAAACAATAATCAATACTAAATCTTTTTTTGTTTTATTGGTAATTCCATGCCAGCTGCCTGTTCTGGTTAAAATAGCATCTCCATCTTTTACATTATAGATTTTGTCATTCAATTTCATCTCTCCGTTGCCGCTTAATATGTAATAGACTTCGTCTTCTTTTTGCTGATGATAACCGATTGCTGCACCTGGTTTCAATACGCGTTTTCTAAAGGCAGTTTTATAATCTTTTATATCGCTAAAAAAACTATAACCAATAGATTCGCCGCCACCTTTATGCGGTCCGGGTTGTTCTTTGGCTATGTTTTTTTCACTCTCTATAACATATTTTTGAGGATCAAATTCCTGGGTATAAGCAATAGTTCCGGAGAATATGAATATTACACCAATTAGAAAAGACTTTTTCATTTTGTTATCAGATTAAGTTTATGCAATCAATTTCGATGGTTGATTTTCAGATTTTCATTTTATTTTAGGAAAGTATCTCTGCAATTTCTGCATATCCATTCTCGCGGGCTAAATCTGCAGGTAGTTTGCCGCCTTCCATTCTGGCATCAACCAATGCTCCCTTTTCCAAAAGCAGAATAATCAATTCTATATTCCCATTTTGCGCTGCGCTGTGTAAAGGAGTTATTCCAGACATCTGTACCACATTAACTTCTGCACCATTTTCTATCAGCATTCTGGAAATATCCGTGAAATTACCTGCAATAGCGGAGTGGAGCGGAAAAACATTGAATTCGTTATTTGAAGGGACGTTTACCGGAGCACCTTTTAATACCAGATACTTTGCAATCTCCTCGTTTCCGAAATAGGAAGCAAGTCCCAGTCCACTATAACCGTTATCGTAATATTCGCTTACAATCTCCGGGTTATTATAAACATGATGTGCTACAACATCAAATCTATTGGCGGCACAGGCTTCAAAAAAATTGATGTCCGTGTTCAGTTGTAACAACAAATCAGTTATCTTACTTTTATGGTAATAACAACTAAGTACCAGAGGAGAAACATTAAAACTGGTGTTTGCTTTTAACGCATCCGGATGCGATGAAATAAAAGCTTTGATAGAGTCCTCGTCTGCTTCGGCTATTAATTCTTCTAACTGGTTATATGGCATTTTTTAGATTTAAATAATAATATTAGTGCATTAATTCTTAACTTCCAACAAATAAGTGAATTTTAGCGTTATTGCTTCTGGTATTAAAAACGATCCAAAACTATTGTTAACTATTAAGTTTAAATACTACTATAGTAATAATCAAATATGATAAATTTGCAGAAGGAAAAAAACAATATATGCTCATAAGGGGGAATCAGATAAAGACAAATACATTTAGGGACTCAAAAGCACCAAAGTCTGACTATGATAAACAAGAGCCAAAGAAACAAAAACGAGAATTGTTTCCTAAGCTCAACTTTAATAATGATAAGGCTGTTAAGATAACAGGCCTGTTTCTTTTATTACTGGCTATCTATTTTTTTGTAGCATTTTGCTCTTACCTGTTTACCTGGGAAGAAGATATGAGCTATGTAATTGATGCTAATGGTGGCTGGAGTAATCTGTTTAAAACTGCGGAAGAACTTAAATCTAACGGAGTTTTAAATCCAGATATTCAGAACTGGGCAGGTAAATTGGGAGCCTTACTATCGCATCAATTTATCTATGAATGGTTTGGTATTGCAGCTTTTATCTTTGTTTTTGTATTCACGGTATTAGGGTACAGACTACTTTTCAAAGTAACTTTGTTTCCTGTTGTCAAAACGCTGGGATACAGCTTTTTCCTTTTAATATTTTCCTCTTTGCTGATTGCTTATTTTCATGCCTATATCAGTGAATATCCTCATTTTCTGGAAGGAGAATTTGGATTCTATCTGAATCAGCTTTTAAAAGCACAGATTGGAGCAGCTGGTGTTGCCGGTGTTTTAGCTTTTTCTGCACTTACTACATTGGTGATAGCTTATAATATTGATTTTAAGTTACCTGAAAGAAGGAAGGCGTCTTTAAATGTGAATCATTTAGAAGATGAAGATATCACAGTTGAGGAGCCTGCGTATCAAAGAAATCCGATAAGAAGAACAGAATCTGTTATTACTGAAGATGAAGAAGGAGAGGTGGAGATAGCTCCTGTGATAAATAAACCTGTTACTCAGGTATATACTTCATTAAGTGAACCTGAAGATTCCAGACCGCAGGTAGAATCCCGGTTTGCACCTTTGGTGAATGAAGATAAAGAAGTTGACGATGAACCTGTTTTAGAAACAGAGTTCGAGATGCCTGTGAACAGAAAGCCTATTCAAAATAGGGTTAAAGAAGACCTGGCATTAGAAACAATTATACCAGATCAGGATCCGGTTGTGGAAGAACCGGAATTCACTGTTCAGCTTTCCGAAGAGGAAGCAAAAGCAAAAGAACTTGTAGACCAGTTTGGAACTTATGATCCAACTCTAGATTTATCGTCTTATAAAAACCCCACCATAGATTTGCTGGAGAATTATGGCGTAAATAAAATAGCTGTAGATGCAGAAGAGCTCGAAGCAAATAAAAATAAAATTGTAGAAACTTTAAATAACTACAATATCGAGATTGATAAGATTAAAGCTACTATTGGTCCTACAGTAACCCTATACGAAATTATTCCGGCACCAGGTGTTCGTATTTCAAAAATCAAAAATCTGGAAGACGATATTGCTTTAAGCTTAGCCGCTTTAGGTATCCGTATCATTGCACCTATGCCGGGAAAAGGAACAATAGGAATTGAGGTACCAAATCGCCATCCGGAAATGGTCCCAATGCGCGCTATTATCACAACAGAGAAGTTTCAGAAGACAGAAATGGACTTGCCCATCGCATTGGGTAAAACCATTTCTAATGAGGTCTTTATTGCCGATTTAGCTAAAATGCCGCATATGTTGGTTGCAGGTGCTACAGGGCAGGGTAAATCAGTAGGTATTAATACTATCCTGGTTTCGCTTTTGTATAAAAAGCATCCTTCACAGCTGAAGTTTGTTTTGGTAGATCCCAAAAAAGTTGAGCTTACATTATTCAAGAAAATAGAAAGGCACTTCCTGGCTAAACTCCCGGGAGAAGAAGATGCTATTATAACAGATACCAAAAAGGTTATCAATACGCTTAATTCGCTCTGTATTGAGATGGATCAGCGTTATGATTTATTGAAGGATGCAGGAGTTCGGAATTTGCGGGAGTATAATGCAAAATTTATCAATAGAAAACTTAATCCAAACAATGGACACCGTTATTTACCGTTTATAGTATTGGTGGTTGACGAGTTTGCAGATTTAATGATGACGGCGGGTAAGGAGGTAGAAACACCTATTGCAAGGTTAGCTCAGCTGGCAAGGGCAATTGGGATACACTTAATTATTGCGACACAGCGTCCGTCTGTAAATATTATTACAGGTACAATTAAGGCGAACTTCCCGGCTCGTCTGGCATTTAGGGTAACATCTAAAATAGACTCGAGAACTATTTTAGATACCGGAGGCGCAGATCAGCTGATAGGAAAAGGGGATATGCTACTTTCTACCGGAAGTGATTTAATTCGTTTGCAATGTGCTTTTGTAGATACTCCGGAGGTTGATAATGTGTGCGAGTTTATTGGCGAACAGAGAGGATATCCTTCTGCATTTATGTTACCAGAATATGTTGGTGATGATGCTGACGGAGGCGGACCGAAAGATTTTGATCCCGATGACAGAGACCCTTTATTTGAAGATGCGGCTCGTTTAATTGTAATGCATCAGCAAGGGTCAACCTCACTGATTCAAAGAAAACTAAAGCTGGGTTATAATAGAGCAGGGCGAATTATTGATCAATTAGAAGCTGCTGGAGTAGTAGGCCCTTTTGAAGGAAGTAAAGCCAGAGAAGTTCTTATTCCAGACGATTATTCGTTGGAACAGTTCTTGGATGGTTTAAACGGAAAATAGGAGAAATAAAGATGAAAAGATTTAGTTGTATGCTGGCTTTGATGATATTCGTGTTTATGGGTAACATATTTGCTCAGAACGATCCTAAAGCCAAGTCTATTTTAGCCGATGCCAGTAAGAAATTCAGAAGCTATAACGTAGTAAAGGCAGATTTTACTTATTCATATACCAATAGACAGGCAAACGTGAAGGAAAATTATTCGGGTACATTATTGTTGCAATCTAAATTTAATAAATATAAGATTGTTTTGCCGGAGCAAGAGATTATTTCGGATGGGAAAAATCAGTGGACTTATCTGAAGGAAGATAAAGAGGTGCAGATCGCTGAAATTGATAATAGTGAAGGATCATTAAATCCTGCCCAGATTTTCACTATCTATGAGAAAGGTTTTAAATACGTTTATACAGGTGATACTAAATTAAACGGAAAGATCGTACAACAAATTGAATTGGCTCCATTAACTAACAGATCATTTTCTAAAATTAAATTGTCTGTGGATAAGGCTTCCAAAACAATCAGTTCTTTATCTGTTTACGATAAAAATGGGAATATATACAGTTATACTATCCGATCGTTTGTTCCTAACGTGAGTAATGTAACAGCATCAACATTTACATTTGATAAATCTAAATATCCGGGAGTAGAGATTGTAGATTTACGCTAGACATCAATTATTCAATGTCAAGTATTAAATCTTCAGTTCTCAACTCAGAAATTTAAACATTGAACTTTTAAATCAAACATGTCCTTATCTATTACAAATCATACGCTAGAAAAATTAGAAAATTTGCTGAAAGAGCTAGGGTATAAAGTCAGGTATGAAAAGGGGAACTTCAGAACGGGGTCTTGTGTAATAGAGGCAAGTAAAATGGTTGTGGTCAATAAGTTCTCAAATCTGGAAAGTAAAATAGCTGCTCTGGCAGAAATGGTTAAAAACATAGAGATAGAAGATGATAGCTTACTGCCCGAAAAACAGAAGCAGTTTTATTATTCATTGAAACAAACTATATTACGCTTTTGAAAGTAACATTTTTAGGTACAGGGACATCTCAGGGAGTTCCGGTTATTGCTTGCAGCTGTCCGGTATGTCTTTCGGAAAATAAGAAAGACAAGCGGCTGAGAAGCAGTATTTTAATTGAGTCTGAAACAACTACTGTGGTAATAGATACAGGACCAGATTTCAGATATCAAATGTTACGGAAAAAAGTACAACATTTAGATGCCGTAGTATTTACGCATGAGCATAAAGATCATATAGCCGGTTTGGATGATGTAAGGGCCTTCAATTATAAACAACAGTCGGCTATGGAAATTTATGCCACAGATAATGTGCAACAGTCTTTAAAGCGAGAGTTTTACTATGTTTTTTCGGAGTTTAAATATCCGGGAATTCCTTTGCTTAATCTGCATACACTGGATAAGAATCAATCGTTTAAAATTGGAGACATTCAATTTACTCCAATAGAAGTAATGCACTATAAATTGCCGGTTTTGGGATTCAGAATTAAGGATTTTGTTTACATTACTGATGCTAAAACTATATCAGATGAAGAGTTTAAGAAAATAGAAGGCGCTAAGTTTTTAGTGCTGAATGCTCTTCAGAAAGAAAATCATATTTCTCACCTGACCTTTCAGGAAGCCATTGATTTAGCCAATAGAGCAGGTGCAGACCATACTTTTTTTACTCATATTAGTCATAAATTAGGGAAATATGAAGATGTTAGCAGAGAGTTACCCTCTAAAATATCATTGGCTTACGACGGATTGGAAATAAATATTTGATTTTTCCAGATAACATTTATATTTGCCCACGCATAAGCCCAGGTGGCGAAATTGGTAGACGCACCATCTTGAGGGGGTGGCGCTCGTAAGGGCGTGGCAGTTCGAATCTGCTCCTGGGCACAAATAAGGCTCTTAATGTTGAATTAAGGGCTTTTTTTATTTGTGTTACACAGTTTTTGAGCCAATTTAACAGTTTGATTAGCCCAAAAACTCAGAAATATTATTGTGAAGTTAAACTTACTTAAAAGAATTCACCATAGCATTATGTAATGTCTTAGGGCTCCAGTAACCACTGGCAATAATTCTTCTAATGGTATAAAGCGGTTCTTCCTCATCTCTGCTGGTAGCTAAAATATAAGCAGATCTGATACCTCTTGCTTTTAAAGCCTTAATAGCTTCTTTATTCCATAAGCCAAAGGGATAAGCAAAGTCTTCAACTTTTTGACCAGATATTTCTTCTAACAGTGTTTTAGGCTTGGTAATCTGTTTGTTCCACTCTTCTTCACTATCAATTTTCTTTACATTTGGGTGGTCATAGGTATGTAAGCCAACAGTATTTCCACCATCTGCAATCTGTTTGATTTCATCCTTATTCATATAATTTACCCTTCCGTGTTTGCCAATTACCACAGTCATCATAAAATAAGCCCCTTTAAAACCATATTGCTTTAAAGTTTTATCCCCAACAAGCAACTGATCCTGATCAGTATCATCAAATGTGATTAATACCGGTTTTTCAGGAAGTTTATCTCCATAGGCTAAATAATTATAATATTGTTCGGGGAGGATGGAAGTGTAACCACTATCTGCCAACATTTTTATATGTGCTTTAAAAGTAACAGGCGGAACAATGTAGTCTTTCGCCGTTTTTGAATCGTTAGCTTTCCATTCTCTAATCTGGTGGTAACATAAAACCGGGATTTGTTTTCTTGCCAATATCGTTTGGGCATCGGCAATTACTTTGCTTTTAGGTGTATTATCTAAGTTGGACCCTTTTTCAGGTTCAACTGTTCCCTCTTTATCAGCGTTTGTAGAAGAAGTGCTTTCCTGCTTTGCTGTGGTATTTGTTGTACAATTGATAAAAGTGGCACAAAGAGCCAAACCAATAATGGCTAAATAAGATTTCATAAATAATTATTTGTGGCAAAAGTAGAAATAGTTTTTAGTTTGTTCAATGGCTATCGGTATCAGTCGGGGAGAATTTTAGCTTTTAGCAATATTTTATTTCAAGCAGCAGGTTTTCAACCGGATAGTTACCACTCATTATAGCTTTATAAAGAAATGGACAACACGTATACATCTTATCTATAAAACCATATCTATACCATGATTAATCCATAGTGAGTCCATGTTTTTATATAAAAACATGGACTTACTATGGATTAATACTAAACTGAATTTTGAAAAAGTAATAACATATTACGGTGATGCTACTGAAAAGTATTTTAATTTAACGAATAGACATCAAGGCAGATTACATTGATGAACAGGTAATTAAATCTATCGTATCTGTGAATATTAATGGGAATTTATATTAAAACTCCTAAGCTATTTTATAAAAAACTTGTTTAAATTAGCACAATAAGCCAACTAAAACCAATGAAGGTACATTACAACAGAAGAAGTTTTTTAAAGCAAACAGCCATAGGCATTACAACATTAGGAATACCTTATCCGTTATCTGTTTTCGCAAGAGAAAAATATAAACTAAGCTTTTCTACATTAGGTTGTCCAAAATGGAGCTTTAAAGAAATTGTAGACTTTGCCGCTAAACACAATTATCAGGGAATAGAGATTAGAGGAATACAGGGTGAAATGGATTTAACCAAATGTCCTGCTTTTAGTAAAGAAAATATTAAAAACAGCATAAAACTGGTAAAAAATAGTGGTTTGGAGATTGTTGGTTTAGGTTCGTCGGCAAAAATGCATATCAAAGAAGAAGTGCTTAGAAAGAAAAATTTAGACGAAGCAAAGCAATTTATAGATTTAGCCAACCAATTAGGCTGTAAAGCCGTTCGTGTTTTTCCAGACAAGCTGCCAGCAACAAGCAGCAGACAGGAAACCATGGATTTAATAAGTGCCGGTTTAGCCGAACTGGGCAATTATGCCCAAGGTGGCAAAGTGAAAATACTTTTAGAATCTCATGGTGATTTGGTATATGCTGATGATATACGTTCTGTGTTAAATCATGTAGATCATAAGAATGTAGCCCTTATATGGGATGTCTTTAATATGTGGGTGAAAACCAAAGAATCTCCCGCAAATGTTTATGCTAAATTAAAGCCATACATTCAACATGTGCATCTGAAAGATGGAATGCTTAATAATGGCAAAATAAAATATGTGTTGTTTGGAACGGGAGAGGGGCCGGCTTTGGAAGCAGTGAAACTATTAGACCAGTCTGGGTATAAAGGTTTTTATAGTTTTGAATGGGAGAAAGCATGGCACCCGGAAATTGATGAGCCGGAAGTAGCTTTTCCACATTTTGTGAAGCAGATGAGAGGATAAGGCGAACGTGGTCTCTGTTCTTGAATACAAATAAAAAGGAGTTAATAGTTGAATGCTAACAGGAGCCTATCTGGGAAGTTTGGAAACTTCAGTTCATTTATGTCCATAGGGACGCTTTGCTTAATTCCACGTAGAAGGGTGGAGAGATATACAAAAACTCGGCTTTTCTTTTTCGTCCAAGCCGAGTAATCAAAAATAAACTATAGATTTAACAGGCTCACATTGATTTAAACAGCGGTATAACCACCGTCAATTAAATAATATCCGCCAGTCATAAAAGAAGATTTTTCAGAGCTTAAAAATAAAACAAGTTCAGCTACCTCTTCCGCTTTTCCCAATCGTCCTATAGGGTGTTTGGCAATTAAGTCTTTTTTATGGTTTTCATCAAGCTGGCTAAGCAAAGGCGTATCAATATAACCAGGTCCAACAGCATTGCATCTTATGTTTTTTAGTCCGTATTCTGCACCAATGTTTTTAGTTAATCCCACAACTGCATGTTTGGCCGCGGTATAAGCAGAAGACATCGGGGCAGCTACCGTACCGTGTATGGAAGCCATGTTGACAATAACGCCGCTACCGTTTTTCTCCATCGCCAGCAATTGGTATTTGCAGCCATAAAAAACACCATTCAGGTTAATGTCTATCACTTTTTTCCAGCTATCTATGCCATAAGCTTCTGTCAAAGCCAGTTCTCCACCTATGCCTGCGTTATTACAAGCGATATCCAACTTTCCAAACTTATCGAGTGTTGCGTTTACCAGCGTTTCGTTGTCCTGAGGGAGCGAACTATCTGCTTTAAAAAAAGCAGCCGTTCCACCAGCTTCTTCAATTCGTTTTACAGTGGTTTGCCCTGCACTTTCATTGATATCCGAAATCATTACTTTAGCACCTTGCCTTGAATATGCTAAGGCAACCGCTAAGCCTATACCGGATCCCGCTCCGGTAACAAGGGCTACTTTGTTTTCTAATAATCCCATAGTTGTTTGTTTTTCAAGTGATTAATGTAATTTACGATTTATTCCGGAAAGAGAGAAAGTTTATTAGTTCTTTAGTTCACTAGTTTCCCAAAGAGTCAAGTTTTTAAATCTTGCTATACCCAATATACATATTTCGACTCTGCTTAATGTGACATCCTTATTTATATAATCTTCTATTTGAAAACATTATCGAAGCAGCCTTTTGATTCAATAATTAAATGATCTTCCAAATAATGAAAGTTAAGCCGACAACAGCCAGCGAATATTTCGGATTTTTTACCTGATTTTTCCATAAATACTTGAAAAATGCGCCTCAAATCCCAAATGATATAATTCCCCACATCATTCAAGCCTATGCGTTAAATTTTATATCTTAGCCAATCGAAAAAAATTAGAACATTGGCAGGAAAAGGAACTAAGGAAACCCCTTTAATGACACAATACAACCAGATTAAAACGAAATATCCGGGAGCATTGCTGTTATTTAGGGTTGGCGATTTTTACGAAACTTTTGGTGAGGATGCAGTTAAGGCATCGCAGATATTGGGAATTGTACTTACAAAGAGAGCAAACGGATCTGCCTCTCATATAGAATTGGCCGGTTTTCCTCATCATTCTATAGAAACTTATTTACCAAAACTAGTTCGCGCAGGTCAACGGGTAGCTATCTGCGATCAGTTAGAAGATCCTAAGTCTGTAAAAGGAATCGTAAAACGTGGTGTTACCGAACTGGTAACTCCTGGAGTTGCCTATAGTGACAATATCGTTCAACAGAAATCCAATAATTATCTGGCCACCTTACATTTTGATAAGGGAACTATTGGAGTTGCTTTTTTAGACATATCTACAGGCGAGTTCCTGACTGCGCAGGGCAATGCAGAATATATAGATAAATTACTTCAAAGCTTTAAACCGAGTGAAGTTATTTATTCGAAAAGCAAAGCCAAAGACTTTGTGGAGTTCTTTGGCGACAGATTTTATACATTCGTTTTAGACGACTGGGCATTTACTACAGATTATGCACAAGACCTTTTATTAAAACACTTTGAGGTAAACTCATTGAAAGGTTTTGGTATCGAAAAGCTAAACCTGGGAATTATTGCTGCCGGAGTTTGTTTGCATTATCTAAACGAAACGGAGCACAGGCAATTACAGCATATCACCAATATTTCCCGAATAGAGGAAGACAGGTATATGTGGTTAGACAGATTTACCGTTCGTAATCTGGAGCTGGTAGGTTCGTCTAACGAAGATGCAAAGACTTTAATAGATGTATTAGATCAAACGTCATCTGCAATGGGGGCCAGGATGTTGCGTAAATGGATTTTAATGCCATTGAAGAACAGAAAACCCATAGAAGAAAGGTTAAATATAGTTTCTTTCTTTTACGAGAAGGAAACGTTAAGGGAAAACTTAGAACAACATATCAGACAGATTGGAGATTTAGAACGTCTAATTTCCAAAATAGGATTACAGAAAGCAAATCCACGCGAAATTGTACAACTCAAAAGAGCACTTATTGCTATCGAGGAAGTAAAAAATATCTGTGCAAAAGTTGATCAGGAAGCGGTAAGAAATATTGCCGAGCAAATTAATCCATGTGTTTCTATTCGGGAAAAGATTGAAAAGGAAATGCAGGCAGATCCACCGGTAGCCATTGCCAAAGGAAAAGTAATTGCCGACGGATTTAATGAAGAACTGGATAAACTGCGTAAAATTTCTTATGGAGGAAAAGATTATTTGCTGGAACTTCAGAAAAAAGAAGCCGAAGCTACAGGGATAAGTTCGTTAAAGATAGCCTTCAATAATGTTTTTGGATATTATCTGGAGGTCAGCAATACACACAAAGATAAGGTTCCGTCCGAATGGATTAGAAAACAGACTTTAGTTAATGCCGAGCGTTACATTACGCCAGAACTCAAAGAATACGAAGATCAGATATTAGGTGCCGAAGAGAAAATTCACGCTTTGGAAACACGGCTTTTTGCCGACCTATTGGCTTCCGTAGCAGAATTTATTCGTCCTATTCAATTAAATGCAGCATTGATTGCACAATTGGATGTGTTGTTATGTTTTGCGTCAATAGCCAAGAAAAACTATTATGTTCGTCCTTATATCAGTGACGATAAAGTTCTGGATATCAAAGGCGGTCGCCACCCTGTAATCGAGAAACATCTTCCTATTGGAGAAGAATATATCACCAACAGCGTTTATTTAGACGATGAAACCCAGCAGATCATCATTATCACTGGTCCAAATATGGCGGGTAAGTCGGCTTTATTAAGACAGACTGGTTTGATTGTACTGATGGCACAAATGGGATGTTTTGTTCCCGCGAAAGAGGCTCATATTGGTATTATTGATAAGATATTCACTCGTGTTGGAGCATCAGATAACTTATCTTCCGGAGAGTCTACGTTCATGGTAGAGATGAACGAAACAGCCAGTATTTTGAATAACCTGTCTGACAGAAGCCTGATTCTTCTGGATGAAATTGGTCGGGGTACTTCTACTTATGACGGTATTTCCATAGCCTGGGCTATTGTAGAGTTCCTGCACAATCATCCTTTAGCAAAAGCGAAAACACTTTTTGCCACGCATTATCATGAGCTAAATGAACTTTCTAATTCGTTTCCCCGCATCAAAAATTTCAATGTTACGGTTAAGGAGGTGGGCAATAAAGTTATTTTCTTAAGAAAGCTGGTGCCTGGTGGAAGTGAGCATAGTTTTGGTATTCACGTAGCTAAAATGGCTGGAATGCCACCAAAGGTATTGTCTCGGGCAAATGAGATTTTAAAACGTTTAGAAAACGAACGTACCGGAGGAGAACATGTTAAGGCGAGTTTAATGAAAATGCAGAAACAAGCTGTACAGTTACAAATGTTCTCTTTGGAAGACCCGGTATTAATTAAGATCCGTGATGTGTTGAACAATCTGGATGTGAATACATTAACTCCCGTTGATGCGTTGATGAGATTAGATGAAATACAGCGATTGCTGAAAAATTCTTAAATATAATATTATGAATACCGAAAAAATTTACGGTTTTGGAATAGTAGGAACAGGTGCCATTGCAGATGTACATGCAGAAGCAATAAAGCATATTCCAAATGCAAAGTTAATTGGTGTTTTTAATAGAAGTTTTGAAAAAGCAGATGTTTTTAAGCAAAAACATAATTGCATGGCCTTCGACAAGCTGGATGATCTTTTAAATTTAGAAGAGTTAGATATAGTTTGTATTTGTACCCCTTCGGGGCTTCATGAGGACATTGCTCTAAAGGCAATGAAAAAGGGAAAGCATTGCTTAATTGAAAAGCCTTTAGAGGTAACTACAGAGAAATGTGATCATATCATAGAAGCTGCCGAGGAAAATAATGTTAATCTGGGCGTTATTTTTCCAAGCAGGTTTTATCCGGAAAGCCGGAAGATTAAATCTGCTATAGATATAGGCAGATTTGGCAATCTGGTAATTGGGAGTGCATATGTAAAATGGAGTAGAACAGAGGCCTATTACAAACAAAATGCATGGAGAGGTACATGGGCACTAGACGGGGGAGGTGCATTAATGAATCAGGCTATCCATGCTGTTGATGTTTTACAATGGTACATGGGTGAGGTTGAAAGTGTACGGTCTCTTACCGGAAATTTCAGACATCGGGAGATTGAAGTAGAAGATACCGCTGTCGCTATTTTAAAATTTAAAAATGGTGCTTTGGGTGTTATAGAATGTTCAACGGCAATTCACCCGGGATTTTTAAAACGTATAGAAATTTCCGGAACCGAGGGGACAGCTGTCATAGAAGATACCAATATCATCAAATGGGAGTTTGCGCGGGAGGATGCAGAAGACCATGCTGTTGTTGAATCTGATAAAACTGAAAAAGCTGTTAATGGTGGCGTTTCTAATCCAATGGCTATAAGTTTTTTAGGTCATCAATTGCAATTGGAAGATTTTATATCATCTCTAAATAAGGGTGTAGAACCTTTTATTGACGGCAAAGAAGGAAGAAAATCTGTTAGAATTATTGAGGCTATTTATGAAAGTGCTAAAACGGGAGAAGCTATAAAAGTCTAGATTTATAATTCATTCATTATAGTCATTTAAAAATTCTTCAGAAGAATGACTGCTGTATTTTGTCTTATTAAATTAAATATGATTGTTTAAAGTATTTTTTAATGTGGTAAGTCTTAAAAATGTTTAAGCTCCAAACGGGGAGAATGGAGCCTAAACTAACCAATTATAAACCGCTACAAAGATAAGGTTTTGAAGCTTGTGATTACAGTGCTTATGGTAACATATCTATTACAAATAAAGTTCAATTTAAGGAGTATAATTGATCCATAAAAAAGGCGGAGTAGGTAAAACCTATCCGCCTTGTAATAAGGAAATATTATCCGATTATTGTTTTATCGGGAATGTAAATCTAAATTGTCCGCCATCTGGTCCAATGCCCTGGAACGATAGCATGTTGCCTTTTGTAGAAGATAGAGCAGCATTTACCTGATCTACATTATTTACGCTCCTACCGTTAATGCTTGTGATAATTGTGCCTTTTGGAACTTCATACATATCAAACAACTTTCCTGCTGCAACTGAAGTAACTTCAACGCCAGAAGAAATACCAAATTTCTTTTTAGTAGCGTCTTTAATTGGAGCAAATGTTGCACCCAGACTGTTTAATATTTCAGAAGCTTCCGCAGAAGAAGTACCGTCAGCACCTTTTGTTTCAGATGCGCCTTTCAGAGTTAAAGTAAAGTTCTTTAGATTGCCATCTCTCAGAACAGTCAGTTCAGCTTTATCTCCCGGCCTCATTCTTCCAATTCTTTCTTGTAATTCTGCGGATGTCAGCGCATCGCGGCCATTCAGTTTTTTAATAATGTCGCCTTTTTTAATACCTGCAGCTGCTGCAGCACCGCCATCAACAGTAGAGCTTACATATAACCCGTTAATCTCTTTAACATTCAGTTGTTTCGCCAGATCTGAGTTTAGTTCCTGGAAGGTCACACCAATGTACCCTCTTTTCACTTCTCCAAACTTGATGAAATCATCCATAACCTTTTTAGCAAGATTTACTGGAATAGCAAAACCATAACCTTCGTAAACACCCGACTGAGAGGCAATGGCGGAGTTGATACCTATTAATTCACCATTGGCATTTACCAATGCACCACCGCTATTTCCTCTATTGATTACTGCATCTGTTTGGATAAACGACTCAATTGATGAGGT
Organism: Pseudopedobacter sp.; assembly: GCF_040392825.1. Classification (NCBI taxonomy): domain Bacteria; kingdom Pseudomonadati; phylum Bacteroidota; class Sphingobacteriia; order Sphingobacteriales; family Sphingobacteriaceae; genus Pseudopedobacter; species Pseudopedobacter sp. The sequence continues at coordinate 7,048 of NZ_JBEBVH010000040.1, read as the reverse complement.
TGCTGGCGGATTTTCAGGGTCATAATTATTAGGATCTATATTGTCCTGAGCCAAAATTCCGATCTGACGAGATTTAGCACTAACAATACCGGCAGTAACTGTAGATTCTAACGTTAAAGGATATCCCACAGCTAATACCCATTCACCTACTCTTACATCGTCTGAATTTCCCAGCTTCACAATAGGAAGGTTATTCGCTTCTACTTTAATTAGTGCAAGATCGGTCATTTTATCTTTACCGATTACCTTTGCAGATAATACTCTTTTATCTGTAAGAATTACTTCGATCTTGTCAGCGTTGTCAACAACATGATTATTAGTCATAATATACCCATCATCTGTCACAATAACTCCAGATCCTTTTCCCATAGAAGGAGTGTTAGATTGAGGTCTCATTCTTCTGCCAAAGAAATCTTCAAACATATCGCCGAAGGGATCACTTCCCTGACGCGACGAAGAAGCACTTCTGTTATAAGTGGTTCTCACGTGTACAACGCCCGGAGAAACAGCTGCAGCTGCAGCGGTAAAGTCTAAAGCACCGGCGGAAGAGATAATTTTAGAAGGATTGTTTGCAAAATAAACCTTCTGTCTCTCATCCAGGCTTAAATTGCCTAGAGATTTATCCTCAAATAATTTGTAAGCACCTATTGCTACTGCTCCACCAATAAAGGCAGTAAGCAACGTAAGGCCAATTGTCTTCATATTCTTCATTGATTATCTTATTAATATTTCAGTAACTTTAATTGTATAAATTCAAAAATAATACCATTAAGACGTTATTAGCAAGTATATGTTGCTAATTGCATAGTTAAAAAATGTTAATTATTAAATTCAGAATTAAGTATTTAAATCTTCTGCTGGTTTGCAGTCACCAATTATATTCCCGAATTTTGTATTACAAGATATGAATTTAAAATTTTATAAATATCAGGGTGCTGGAAACGATTTTGTAATCGTTGATAACAGAGAAGGCGCTATTAATCATCAACAGCCTTCTTTAATTGCGAATATATGTGATAGGAGATTTGGCATTGGAGGCGATGGAATGATGTTTTTGCAGTCTAAAGAGGGGTATGATTTTGAGATGGTTTATTATAACTCTGATGGTCAGCCAAGCAGTATGTGCGGTAATGGAGGTAGATGTATTGTTGCATTTGCTCATGATATAGGTGTTATTGAAAATGAAACGAACTTTTTGGCAGTAGATGGACCGCACTATGCCAAAATTTCAGATTCGGGCGATTGGGTAAGTTTACAGATGATTGATGTAAATGTGGTTCATATAGATGGCGTGGACTATGTGTTAAATACCGGGTCTCCTCATTATGTTAGATTTACCGAGCGATTGGAAGACACGAACATGTTTGAAGAGGGGAAGAAGATAAGATATAATGATGTTTATAAAGCGGAAGGTATAAACGTAAATTTTGTAGAAGATAAAGGCGATCATTTGTTTGTAAGAACCTATGAAAGAGGAGTGGAAGACGAAACTTATGCCTGTGGTACCGGTGTTACTGCAGTTGCTTTAGCTATGGCAAAACGGCAACATAAAATTGGAGATATATCAACTCCTGTTAAAGTATTAGGCGGTAATTTGAATATCAGGTTTAATTATGATGGCGAAAAATATACCCGTGTTTTTCTAGAAGGCCCGGCTAAAAAGGTTTTTGAAGGAGAGATTAATGTTGGCTGATATCTTTCAGGTCTGAACCTACTAAATTAACAGAAGTTTTAATCAGGTCGTCGAGTTCATTGCCGCATATTTCAAGTAAATTCAGATATTCCTTAATTTCTGCCTCGGATCTCGCAAGATGCATAAGTTCTATAAGCCCCAGAATTGAGGCTAAAGGCTTTCTAACTTGATGGGAATTGATCCAGGCTGCTTTTGAGAGTAAATTTCTTTGCTCATTTATTCTGGCGTCCTTTTGCTTGCGATCTGTAATCTCATTCTCGATAGCAATATAACCTGCATGACATCCTTTTTCGTCGAAAATTGGGCTTCCATCTATTTGAAGCCAAAAATGTCTGCCGTGTTTCGAAAAGTTTTCTATTTCCACAGAGAAATCCTCTACCTTTTCCACTGCTTTTTGTATCATGTTAAGGTTCTCAAGACTGCTTTCGGGTATATTTATAAACTCCCAGGGCCTTTTGCCAATAATTTCCTCTCTTGAATATTCTGTAGTTTCATAGAAAGCAGTGTTGGCCCATTCTATTTCTCCATGTTGATTCGTAATGATAATAAGATTTTTGATCCTGTTGATAATTTCGTCAAGTCGCTTATTTTCCATATTGGCTTTTGTGAGCTCGTTAATATCCTGGATAAAGCCTTCCAAAAATTTACATTCTTCCGAAAAATAAGCAGGAATAAAAGCTTCAAACCTAATAAAAGACCAATCATCGTGATTTTTTATTCGCACAGTACATTCCTGAGAGTGCTTAAGGTGTTTAAATCCAGCTATAAAATTGGAGATTTCTTGAATGTCATCTGGATGAACAAAACTGAAAAGTTGTTCCAGATTTAGTAGTCGCTCTGCAGCTACTGGTAATTTAGTCAACTCAAAAAATTCCGAATCAAAATCAAAAACATTCTTTTCTAAATCATAAGTCCATCCTGCAATTTTTGCTATTTTTTGTGTATTACTTAATTTTTGTTGGTTTAGCTGTAAGCGGGAAATATTAGTTTGGAGATCTTCGTTAGTTTGTTGCAGAATAAACTGTTGTTTCTCGAGTTCTTTTTCGTAAAGTTCTTTCTGCGATACATCCAAAGCCAACACAAGTTTAGCCGGCTTTTTATCAAATACAATATTATGAGAAATAATGTTTGCACTTATTATGGTGCCATTTTTTAGGATGTGTCTCCAAATTCCAGATTCCGATTTCTTTAATTCTTTTTTTTGAATATAATCTCTTAATCTACTGGCTTCGTCTACAGGTCTGATATCCAGGATAGACATAGATAAAAACTCTTCTGCAGAATATCCGTATTTTGTAATAGCTGCCTGATTAGCTTCTAAGAACTTTAATGTTTTCAGATCATACACCCACATAGGATTTGGGTTGTTTTTAAACATGTCTTTATACTGTTCTTCCGATCTTTGCAGGTTTTTATAGTAGCGATCAATAATTTTATACAGGAAAAAGGCAGTCAATATAATAAAGCCCAGTCCTTTGTATATTTCTAACCAATGCCTTTGCGAAGGACTACTAAAAGACAGGCTGTCTATCAGAGTTCCACTAAAAAATATCCAACTTATGCTGATTAGAAGGTAAGAAAGCGTTATTTTCTTCGATCCATTTTTCATGGCTAGATGTTTAGTAGAGGTTAGGTATCAATAATTATAAGTATTAATGTGTTTGATAATATTCCAATAATAGATGGTGTGCGCTTTTTAAAAAAACAGTTGCAAATTACCTTTGAATATAAATAAAAAACCATCTTGTATCAAGATGGTTTTTATTAGCATTTATTTTTTACTGATGTGATTAGTCAATAATATTAACTTTAATCATATTGGTCTTTCCTTTTTTCTGAATCGGAATAGAAGCGGTATTAATAACTACATCACCAGATTCAATCAACTTTTCTGCTTTAAGAATATTGTTTACTTCGCTAATTGTTTTATCTGTGCTGTCAAACTTATCGTAAAAGAAACCTCTAACTCCCCATAATAAACTTAAAGTATTTAACAGGTTTCTGTTTGAAGTAAAGATATAGGTATTGGCTTTAGGTCTTTGACTAGATATCTGGAATGCAGTATAACCAGAAGAAGTCATTGCGATAATACCAGAAGCCTTTGTTTTATCAGCAAGAAAAACCGCTGAGCTACAAACAGCATCAGCCATATATGTTGGGCAGTTTTCGTCTAATTCTTTTGTTTTATAATAAGGGTAAGAAGTGTTTTCTACGTGGGTGATAATATTGCTCATTGTCTCGATAACGATTTGAGGGAATTCACCTACAGATGTCTCGCCACTTAGCATCACTGCGTCAGCTCCATCTAAAACGGAGTTTGCAACATCGTTTACTTCCGCTCTGGTAGGGCGTGGCGTTGTAATCATGCTTTCCAGCATTTGAGTAGCAACAATAACTGGTTTTGAAGCCTTATTACATTTTTTGATAATCATTTTTTGTAATACAGGTACTTCCTGCATCGGACATTCAACTCCTAAATCTCCACGGGCAACCATTACGCCGTCAGTAACTGCAATGATAGCATCTATATTGTCAATAGCTTCAGGCTTTTCTATTTTCGCAATTACGCGAGAAGTTTTTCCGCTGCGACTGATAATTCTCTTTAAATCTATGATGTCTTCAGATTTTCTGACAAAAGACAAACCTATCCATTCTACATCGTTTGCTAAAGCAAAATCCAGGTTAACTAAATCTTCTTCAGTTAAAGAAGGGATCGAAACTTTTGTGTTTGGAAGATTAACTCCTTTTCTACTTGTTAAGATACCACCGTGAACAACTTCACAGATTACAGTGTCTTTTCTGTTTGTTTCCACAACACGCATTTGAAGTTTGCCATCATCTAATAAGATAATTTCTCCTGCTTTTACATCTTGGGGGAATGCCGGGTAAGTAATGTAAATCTGATTGTCGTCTCCAATGCATTCGTTTGTGGTAATCTTAATCTGTGTACCATTGATCAGATTTATTCCGCCATCTTTTACCAGTCCTATTCGTATTTTAGGACCTTGAAGATCTGCAAGAATACCAACATTAGTTTTGTATTTGTTATTGATTTCACGAATGATATCGATAACTTTTTGGTGGTCTTCTTGCTTGCCATGTGAAAAGTTTAAACGGCAAACGTCTACACCAGACTTAATTAATGATAATAAAACGTCTTTATTAGATGTAGCGGGACCTAAAGTTGCTACAATTTTGGTTCTTTTTTGAGGAATTTTCATTCGAATTTTCGTATTTTAAATAGAGGTCGAAATAAATATCTGTTTCTAAAAAGATTAAAAATAAATATTCTTTCTGAATTACTCTTTGTTTGTATCAATTTAAACTGCTCAGAAATTGAAGCTCAAAAGTAGTGTATTTTTTACACGAACTCAAGTGTTAAATGTTAAAAAATCAGATTTTCTTTTGATTTCAGTTTCGTAGGGTCGAGCTCAACTATTGCTTGTACATCCGGTATGTCTCTTGCCCGATGAATAAAATAGTCCAGATCCTCATCGTCTATGAAATCTTTAATAATTACAAAGTAATCCGAGCCTTTAAGCTCCGGAATCAGGTAGCCATCAGGACTTTTATTCGCGATTAAATAGTAAAAAGGAGTAACTTCTTCTACATAATAAAGGTATCTTGAGTAAAATTTTGGTGATTGCCCAATGAAGGTAATTTCATGATCTTCAATCTTTGTGAAGTCAAAACCCAGCACCTTATTAAGATAATGGCATAATCTGTAATCCCTTAATTGTGAGGTTATTGAGAGTAAAATAAAATCAAAATCAAGTTCCAGCTTTAAAAATTTCTTATTCAAGATAATAAAGATTAAATTCGTACATTAAACTTTTTGAGTTGTTTTCTGTTGTTTTCAAAATTAGGGAAAAACAAAAAGGTTTGATATTTGATAGAATTTATTTTTCTTTGCACAGAATTAATTAACCATAAAAATTAAAGTATTATGTCTGATATCGCTTCAAGAGTAAAAGCAATCATCGTTGAAAAATTAGGTGTTGACGAAAATGAGGTTACACCAGAGGCATCTTTCACCAACGATCTTGGTGCTGACTCATTAGACACCGTTGAGTTAATCATGGAGTTTGAAAAAGAATTCAACGTGGCTATTCCAGACGATCAGGCTGAAACTATCAGCACTGTAGGTCAAGCTATCTCTTATTTAGAAAAAAACGTAAAGTAATTAACTCTTAACCGAATAGATGGAGCTTAAAAGAGTTGTAGTAACAGGACTAGGTGCGCTTACCCCAATTGGTAATACCGTTGATGAATATTGGAACGGTTTAATCAATGGAGTAAGCGGCGCTGCTCCTATTACTCGTTTTGACACAGAAAAGTTCAAAACAAAATTTGCCTGCGAAGTAAAGAATTTTGTTGTTGAAAATTTTCTCGACAAAAAGGAAGCCCGCAAATTAGATCCATTTGTGCATTACGCCTTAGTAAGTACAGACGAGGCGGTTAAAGATGCTGGTTTAGACTTTGAGCGCCTGAATACTAATCGTATTGGGGTAATATGGGGAGCCGGTATTGGAGGTCTGAAAACGTTTCTTGATGAAGTTTCAAACTTTGCCAAAGGCGATGGAACACCGAGATACAATCCTTTCTTTATTCCGAAAATGATTGTAGATATAGCCGCGGGGCATATCTCCATGAGATATGGCTTAAGAGGGCCTAACTATGCATGTGTTTCTGCATGTGCTTCTTCTACAAATGCTTTGATTGATGCTTTCAATTATATCCGTTTAGGAAAAGCAGATATGATTGTTTCAGGTGGATCGGAAGCTATTATCAACGAAGCTGGAATAGGCGGATTTAATGCTATGCATGCACTTTCTACAAGAAATGACGACCCAGCGACTGCTTCCCGCCCGTTCGATAAGGACAGGGATGGTTTCGTAGCAGGAGAAGGGGCTGGAACAATTATTCTGGAAGAGCTGGAGCATGCGAAAGCAAGAGGTGCTAAAATTTATGCTGAGATTGTTGGTGGCGGAATGAGCGCTGATGCTTATCATATCACTTCTACTCATCCGGAAGGTTTGGGGGCGAAGCTGGTTATGCAAGCTGCTTTGGATGATGCTGGATTAAAAACGGGAGATGTAGATTACATAAATGTTCATGGAACTTCTACACCTGTTGGAGATATTAGTGAGTCTAAAGCAATAGCAGATTTGTTTGGCGAAGATGCTTATCGCTTGAATATAAGTTCAACAAAATCTATGACAGGCCATTTATTGGGAGCTGCAGGTGCTGTTGAATCTATCGCTGCGATTTTGGCAATTAGAAATGGAATAATTCCTCCTACGATCAATCATTTTACTGATGATCCTGAATTTGATCCTAATCTGAATTTTACAT
>NZ_JBEBVH010000039.1:0-21749 GCF_040392825.1 Pseudopedobacter sp. | reverse complement strand
CAGTGCTATTTGTATATAACCAAAAATATTGTTCATTAACTGTTGCTGTCTTGTAAATTCTGACACTGTTATCTACATATGTCCCATGCCCAGAAGCACCTGTAAATGTAAGTCCCATTACATTGTGAGGAAGGTCATTTTCAGAATTAGGCTTAAACAAGAGATTTGACGGCGTATTTGCTATATCTTTTGTAGGCAGTACTGGTGTTTGTGCTAATAACAGATTATTACCAACATAAAGTAGCAATAAAATAGTAAATATATTTTTCATAATCTTTTAGATTTCTGTTAAACATTTGATTAGTTCTTATTAGCTTTGAAAGAAAACTATTATATAAGCTTATCCCTATTCCTAAAGCAGATAGAATTTATTACTCTCCAGCTACAATAATCAACGCCAGACCTACTACAAACAGCGCAAACATCATCGCCAGTTTACCATTTACATTTACCGGAGAATTCTTAAACTCTTTCCAGATAAAAACTCCCCAAAGCGCCGCTATCAATGTAGCTCCTTGTCCTAATCCGTAGGATATCGCGGGTCCTGCTTTACCCGCAGCAATCAGGTTTAATGAATTTCCTAAACCCCATATCATACCGCCTAAAACTCCTGTTAAACGGGTGGATAGCTTACCTGAGAAGTATGCAGCATAACTTGTGGGCTCACCTTCAATTGGCTTTTTGATTAAAATAGTATTGAACAGTAGATTGCTTAAGAAAATACCAACAGAAAATATAAACACAGCAGTATAAGGAGTCATCTTACCCGCTTGCGGAGAAACAAAGTTTTCAATATCCATAGAAGCTGCAATAAAACGATAGAAAAACGCCATCAGAATCCCTGCTATCACTGATAGAATCACGCCTTTGCCGGAGGCCTTACTTTGAGTTCCTCCACTTTTCAGTTTATAAGCCCAGGCATTGATAATTATAGCTACTACAATAAGCCCCACTCCTGCAAAAAGCAATGTGGAATTGCCCACCGGTGTATTAATATAATTAATAACAACTCCAAGAACCAGGGCTATACCTACACCTACCGGAAAGGCGACCGACATCCCTGCAATGGAAATAGCAGCAGAAAGTAAAATATTTGCCGCATTAAAAACTATTCCGCCTATCAATGCACTTCCAATATTTGCCGAATCGGCCTGAGAAAGGTCTTGCATAAAACCGCGCCCTTCTGAACCTATACTGCCTAAAGTGAAAGCCGAGATGATAGAAAACAGCAGAATACCAATAACATAATCCCAGTAAAAAAGTTCAAAACGCCAGGTTTTATTGGCCAGCTTTTGAGTGTTGGCCCAGGAACCCCAACAAAGCATAGTAATAACGCAGAATAATACTGCGACATAATAGTCGTGTACAATAAACATAATATAATTGGTTTTAGTCCTTTCGTTTAATTAAAATCTCATTTAGAAACGTCTTCCATTATTTCATTCCTGTAAGGCGCAGAAGCCTGGGCTCCCATTCTGGTAACAGCTATAGCAGACGCTTTATTTGCAAAGTCTGCTGCTTCAACTAAGTTTCGTCCTTCATTGAGGGCAACTATCAAAGCTCCATTAAATACATCTCCGGCGGCGGTGGTATCAACGGCCTCTACTTTCTGCGCTTCGATAAATACATAATCGGTTCCATCAAAAATCAATGCTCCTTTAGACCCCATAGTAATAATCACATTCTTCACTCCTTTCGAGTAAATAACCTGTGCGGCTTCCTTTGCGGAATCTAAATCGATTACGCTGATACCTGATATTGTAGATGCCTCTTTCTCATTTGGTGTTAACAGATACAAGTCGCCAAACATTTCTTCGGAAAGTTCACAAGCCGGGGCAGGGTTCAATATTACTTTCGCTCCCCTTAGGCGAGCCACTTTTGCAATATACCTAACAGTTTCAACAGGTATTTCCAGTTGCAACAAAACGTAGCCATTAGCCGAGAAAAGCGTCTCTACACCTCTGATATCCTTAGGAAAAAGATTAGCATTAGCTCCCGAAGCAACCACAATAGTATTTTCAGCATGAGCATCTACCGTAATTAACGCTACACCTGAGTGGCTGTCCTCATCCAATAAAATGCAAGACACATCAATTCCCTCTTTTTTAAACAATTCAGCCGAATGACTCCCGAACGCATCTTTGCCTATCTTGCATACAAACACTACATCGCCTCCCATCCTGGCAGCCGCCACTGCTTGATTAGCACCTTTCCCTCCGGGATTCATCATAAATTCACCTCCCAGAACGGTCTCTCCCTTTTCCGGAAAATGACTGGTACGAACCACCATATCCGTATTTGAACTACCTATTACTACAATCTTAGACCCGGACATATTTTTCATGAATAATATAAATTATTAGCGATAACGTTTGTGCAAAAATTATTTAAGTTTATAATATAACAAACCTAGTATGATTATATTCAAAAACACTAATAAATATTAGCTTATATCTCCAAAAAATTATCATCATATTGATTTAATAGAAAATATGTAAGATATAATTTTACCAAACAGAATACCAATAATACTTTCGATTGCGCAAATTCTTTTGCTGGTACTTAGTATCCGGCAACTAGTATCAAGCCTGAATGGCTATTTACGCGTTAAAGGGAGATATAAGATTATTACTGAAAATTTTAAAGCAAAAGGCCCTCGTTTATAGATAGGACATACTTTGTATTTTTTAATCAGAACCTATATAGTCCATAATTTTTTCAGAACGGCATATTCTTTTTTTTGTCCAGAGTCAAGAAGTTTCTTCTCAACTTGTTAATTAGCCAGAAGAGATAGACTTCTTTTGATGATCGTTCATATTAACACTTGGTGGATAGTATCAGGACGAGACAACTATTTATCCGTAAAAAAGGCACAGGATTGCTATTAAACCTATAACTTTTTCAGAGATTTAAGCTCTTTAGTTCCCGAAGACAATCCATTCATCATTAAAAATTCAACATTTAACATTATTATTCCTTCTTATACAGGATCTTCCCTTTTATCAGAGGCTTCATTCCTAACGAAACATTTTCATTTTCAACCTTCTGAGGCTTCGTCCGGACAAGACTAGCCTGGTACTTCTTATCTCTCTTGCGTTTTCTGGCTATTTCATCCAATATTTCCTTGCCCCTATAATTGATCAGCCGATGACGTTCAGGATGGCTATCAGACGTTATAGATACCTCTGCCGGTGGTTCATTCTGTTCTTTTTCCACTATTTTATAAGTCCCTATGATCTCTGCCGGGCTACAATCTAAGCTGTTCAGGGCCAAACGTTCGCCATTAACATCCTGCATTCCAAAATAATGCAACGAAGCACTAACCAATACCAGACTTCCGGCAGGGAGCTCCACTTCCGAAATCCATTCCTGCTCAGACACAAGAGTTCCTTGCTTCACCTCTATATCCTTATAGTCCAGATACTCATAATAACCATCACGAAAACTGATGGCCACTATCATCAAGCGTAACACGGCGTATTTACTATATCTTGGTTGCTGCAACTGACGGCTTTGGAAAGAAGGCAGGTGTACTCTTATTACGCCATCTTCCATAGAACATTTAGGGCGTACAGGCAACATTTCCGTCAATGGGGAATTCACATTAAATTGCAGTCCGTCCAGATGTTCCGGATTACCGTCATGCAGATCTCGTTCGCCTCTTGGCTTATCTGTATCGCGCAGGCATTTCAACAAAGCGGCATTCATTCGATTCAGCAACCGGCCATCACTATAACAGGTAAAAGAACTGTAGAGCTCGCGCAGGATACGCCCGCAATTGCTCACCAAACCAAATTCCAGTGCACTCTCTTTGGTAGAAAGCGTCTGTCTTACTCTTCCGGGCTTAGCTTGTACGATATGGATATCGCCCACCGTACGGTACACATGATTGCCTATTTTTCCGTGAAGTCTGCCTCTGTTGTCTATAACTGCCATAATAATACTTACCTGACCAAAGATAAGAAATAATGGCATACTATTCTGTATTTGATTCTATTTTAATTTATATTTTATTAAAAATAAATCCATTATTAGTCCATATAAATATGTAAAAACATGGACTAATAATGGATTTATATTAGATTTTATATGGTTTTATATAGTATAAAATACGATGTAATTTAAAATATTAAATGGCGCTTAAATTCACGAGCAAAAGCTTATGGTTGGGAGTGATATAAGTTGAAAACAGATAAATCCCGGTTCACTTCTTGCTACAGATAAAATGAGGCGATTTTAGAAATTAATTCGCCTTTAAAAAAGTATCAAACAACTTCTTTAACAGACTTTCTGTAAATTACAGCAGGGCTAATAAGAACTTCTTGTTTTTCTGGCAGTGTATCTTCTTTCCCTTTTTTATCTACTTTATCTAACAACAGCCTGATAGACATTTGAGAAATTTCAGAAATAGGTTGCGAGATACTGGTTATAGGACATGACAAATAATCCAGATAAATAGAATTATCAAAAGAAACTACAGACATATCGGTTGGCACATCATATCCATCTTCTTTCAGTGCCTTTAATACTCCTAACAATATGGTATCACTTAATGCAAATATAGCCGTAGGTTTCTCTCTTTGTTGCAGTAAAAGCTTGGTTTCCAGATAACCGTCTTCCATAGTAAAGCTGTTACCTCCAACATATTCGTAGTTGAGTTTATTTTTTGATATCGCTTCCTTATATCCATGTACCCTTTCTTCGTTAGACATCACATGGTGCTTTCCCTGAATACATGCAATACGTTTATGACCGCAGGAAATTAAATATTCTACCATTGCATAAGCACCTTCAAAATGGTTGGTAGATACAAAAGAAATAGGCAGTTCTTTCAAATATCTATCGACAAACACTACAGGCAAATTTAGTTTGAGCAGTTTTTCTATATGAACTTTATTCTTACCTGAAGGAATCATTAACACACCATCTATATTTCTTGAAATTAAGTGGTTTACCGCTTCTACTTCCGCTGCTTCATCGTCATCACAATCTAAAACTAACAGTGAATAGCCCTTAGGTTGTAAAACTTTATTTACAACGCTGGCAATTGTAGAAAAGAAAGGGTTGGCTAAACTTGGCAGAATTAATCCTATTGAAAAGCTTTTTTTCAGTCTCAGGTTTACAGCTGCCTGATTGGGTACATAACCTAAACGTTCCGCTTCCGCCAAAACCTTACTTGCAGTTTTTGCGCTAATACGGTATTTTTCGGCAACTCCGCTTAAAACTCTGGAAACTGTTGTTAGCGAAACGCCTATGTTCTCAGAAATATCTTTTATGGTTATGTTCATTTTGCAAAAGAAGATGTGTATATAATTTAAAAATCTTATACCACCACAAGGTAACAGTTTTCTTGAAATCTAAATAATAATCTTTGTTGCTCTATTGACACGTGATTTCATTGTCGAGTTTCGTGGTCGTCTTTCGAGTTTCGTTTATCGAATAACAAACAACGATCATCTCTTAACCCGTGATTTAGAGATTTTTTACGTAATATCCTTTTCAGAAGGCGATGTTGAAAAAGGAAGTGTCGTTTGTCGTCTATGCCACCATTGACCAACTAACCTCGATCTTCAGAACTTCAATTAAGCAATAAACTGGTAGACATTTTCTTTATAATAAATACCCCCAGACGAATTATTACTACATCTTATTTAATCAATCTTTGTAAATAGGGCCTTTTCAAATCAAATAAAACTATCGACCATGGACTATATAAACTATAGACCTCAGCTCACCAATTAAATTTACATCCTTTCAACATAAATATTAGCTAAAGTATCCGTATTTTTGAGCCATGATAGAACTACCTGTTATTCCGGCTAATCAAACCAGCCGAAAACCAGATTGGTTGAGAGTAAAACTCCCAGTGGGTAAAGAATACGCTCATGTAAGGGGTTTAGTTGATGAACATAAGCTACACACAATCTGCGAAAGTGGAAACTGTCCTAACATGGGTGAGTGCTGGGGTGCAGGTACTGCTACATTCATGATTTTGGGTAATATCTGTACACGCTCTTGCTCTTTTTGTGCTGTGGCTACGGGCCGTCCATTGGCGGTAGACACGGACGAACCTAACCGAGTTGCCAATTCTATCAAATTAATGAACGTAAAGCATGCCGTTATTACTTCTGTTGATCGTGACGATTTGAAAGATGGAGGTTCTATCATTTGGGCAGAAACAATTAAAGCCATTCGCAGAGAAAGCCCGGGAACTACCATGGAAACTTTGATTCCAGATTTTAAAGGAATTTGGGACAATTTATATCGCGTTTGTGAGGAAAAACCTGAAGTTGTTTCGCACAATATTGAAACGGTAAAAAGATTGACCCGCGAAGTTCGTATACAAGCTAAATACGACAGAAGCCTGGAATGTCTTAAACGTATTTCTGACTTTGGTCTAAGAACAAAATCAGGTATTATGCTTGGCTTAGGCGAAACCGAAGCCGATGTTTACGAAACGATGATTGACCTGCGCGATGCAGGAGTACACGTATTGACTTTAGGTCAGTATCTGCAACCTACTAAAAATCACCATCCTGTTATTGACTGGATTCACCCTGATCAGTTTGCTAAATACAAAGAATACGGAAGTAAATTAGGTTTTAAGTATGTGGAAAGCGGACCGTTGGTTCGTTCTTCTTATCACGCTGAAAAACATTTGTTCGACCAATAAATAGCTCATTAGTCATTGGTTGAAATGGTCATTAGTCATTAGTATATACTGTCGTACCAGACTTTGGTCTCCGGTCTTCCGACTTTTTGCTTTCAGCTGCTAATTCTTTATATTTGTTCCAATGACCTCCGCTTCCTGGAAAATAAGCTATCCCGAAAAGTTCATCACCGAGATAGAACAATATCCGGCTATCCAACACGACAAACAGAACCACCTGATAAAGGCAGATAGTAAGGAACTATTAACCTCGTTTCAATATGAAAAGATTGAAGAGGGCTGCTATCTTTTTGTGGTAGATATGGAGGCTGTAGAAAATACCCGGATAGCAATTTCAGGCGACAGGGAAATAGAATATTACTGCCTTTCTTATCAGCTGATACGAGGAGATGTAAACAAAACGCCTAATAAAGACACCTATCACCAGTCAAAAACACTTTCGCTGCCCCGAATATGCAGTTTCTATAATAATCAATTTGACTATGAAACGGCTTTTGAGGAAAAATCGGGAGTAAGAGCTTTTATCTTCTGCTTTACCAAAGAATGGCTTGGCAGCAACATTGATCTTGAGGCGGTAGATGCGTCGGCAGGATTTATGAAAGTCTTATCGAAGGAAATGGAAGGTATCGCCTATTTCAACGATAATTTTTACAAAGATACTTTTGACGAGCTTGATAAAATAATTTCCGGAGCTAACAGGTCTCCTGTTTACAATCTTGTAGTAAAAAAGCTATCTCTTGTGCTTATAGCAGATTTCTTCAGTATAGTTACCGATCCGGTTTCGGTATTGAATGTTCCCGCATTGCCTCAGGAATTTGACGGGGTTGAGCAAATTAAAAGTTATATCAATAAAAATTTCAAAAAGGGGTTTCCCGGTCTTAATGTACTTGCTGATATCGGAAAAATGACTGTTCCTACCATGCGGCGCCAATTTAAAAGACAAACAGGAAAAACTGCCTTTGATTATTTCAGGGAAGTGCAAATGCGGCATGCTTTTGAATTATTACAGAAAGGCAACCAGGTGAAACAAGTAGCACATCTGCTTAATTTCAGAAATCCGGCAAACCTTAGCCGTACATTTAAAGAAGTATATCGAATAGCTCCAAAGGAAGTACAGGGACTTAGATAGTTCATTGGGTATATACTGCTTTAAACCATCATGTTGCTTTTTGCCTTTAGCTTTTTGCCTTCAGCTTTCTTGACAAATTAGTACAGCATATTGCTTTAAGCCTTTAGCCTTCTGCTTTAAGCTTTTTATCATATTTGAGTTGTTTTTGATCATATCAGCTATATAATCGAGAATAGTTTTGTAGCTCAAACAGCTGATTATCAATTATGTCAAAAATTTACTTTTCTTTTAAACAAGTTCTAACAACAATCTTTACGTTATTTTATATTTCTCATTATATCTATGCGCAAACTAAACCCCTTATAAAATGGGAAAAAACATATGGCACATCAGAAAATGACTTTTTATTTGATGCAAAAGCCACAACAGACGGCGGGTTTATACTTGGAGGGTTCAGTTTCGGCAGCGCAGAGGATAAAACACTGAACAACTTTGGCGATTCCGATTGCTGGTTAGTTAAACTAAATGTCGATGGGGTAAAGGAATGGGATATAGCTGTGGGCGGGAATGACAAAGATTATTTTTCGAAAGTGATACAAACGAACGACGGCGGTTACCTCGCGGTAGGTTGGAGTGCTTCCCCTGTTTCTGGGAACAAAGAAGGAGTAAAAAAAGGTGCTTCCGATGCATGGATGGTAAAAATAGATGGACATGGTAATAAGGAATGGGACAAAACCTTTAACGGAAATAGTGCAGGAAGGAGCGGATTCCATTCGGTGATACAAAATGCCGATGGAAGCTTTATTCTTGCAGGAACCAGTGACGCCGGATCAGGCCAGGATAAATCTGAAAATAATAGAGGAATACAAAATATATGGCTAATAAAAACGGATCAGAACGGAAACAAAATATGGGATAAAACTTACGGTACCAACTCAGTAGAAGATTTCCCCGTAATTGCAAAAACCGGCGATAACGGATATATACTTGGGTGTATGACTCAGGGCGGATTGAGTGGTGACCGCACCGAGCCAACAAGAGGTTATGCAGACTATTGGATGTTAAAACTGGATGAGAATGGGAATAAAATATGGGACCGAAGTTTTGGAGGAAACGGCTTCGAAGTATTTAGTGATATCAAGCAAACACCTGATGGCGGGTATATTTTAGGTGGGCATTCTACATCTGAAAATAATGGAGATAAAACAGCGGGTAAAAAATCCGGAAATTTTGATTTATGGATTGTAAAGACCGATGCATCGGGAGTTAAACAATGGGATAAAACATTGGGGACAAATGCAGACATGAAGGCGAGTCAGTTATTCTCTCTGGGAATTTGTAAGGATAACGGATATATTCTGACCGGATATTCCGAAGCCATTACAGCATCTGGAGATAAGTCCGAACCAGGTCTTGGCGATAAAGATATATGGTTAGTTAAAATCGATGCTAATGGTGAAAAATTGTGGGATAAGACTTTAGGTGGAACTGGCTCAGAATTTGGATATGCTGTATCTGAATTAGATAATGGCGATATATTTATAGGAGGTTATAGCAATTCTCCTTCAGGCGGGATAAAAAGCCGTAGTATTGGGCAGAATGATTTCTGGACAATGCTGCTGGCATTCCCACAACCCAGTACAAACGGTATTTTATATGTAAATAAAAACGCAAATAGCGGATCAAGATTAGGTAATAGCTGGGAAAATGCCTTAACAGAATTACCTCAGGCGCTTAAAATTGCTTCAGTAAATTCCTCGGTGAAGCAGATCTGGGTAGCTAAAGGTACCTACTTCCCGACAACTACAGGAGACCGGACCATTTCTTTCGAGGTGCCATCGGGAATTAAGCTTTACGGTGGATTTGCAGGAACTGAAAACGCTGTGGAAGAACGTCAGTTAAAGGTTAATCCAACTATATTAAGCGGTGATCTGAATAATAATGATGATACAAACTATGCCAATATGGATGATAACAGTTTTCACATTATGAAACTACATTATGCAAATTCCGAAACTTTGATAGATGGCTTTATCTTTTCAGCGGGCCGATCTGATCAATTTGGTTATACAGGAGATTTTGACAATAAGAAAGGTCCGGCAATATATAATTATGCTAGCAGTCCGACTATTATAAACTGCATTTTCACAACAAACTATGCCGACCATGACGGAGCTGGTATATATAACGTACAAAATAGTACACCAAAAATTTATAACAGTCTTTTTACCAATAACAGAGCTAATTATGGCGGTGCAATTTTAAACACTTCGGGCAGCTATTCTGAGGTAGTAAACTGTACTTTTGCTTATAACAGCGTTATGGGTTCAAACAGAGGTGTTTCCATTTATAACCAAAATTCTTCGGGAGGATCTCTAAAAAACAGCATACTGTGGGATAATTCTGATGATGCCCATATCATAAACGAGAATTCGACTTTCTTAGTAACAGATAACATCATAAAAGGAGGTTATAACACAGATGACGGACAGAACAGAATCTACAATACAGATCCTTTGCTTAATATCGCCGTAGAAGATTATTATAGTCTCAGAAAGCGCGGCTATAGGAAAAGGGGAAAACACTGCATTACCCGAACATATTCTAACGGATATTTTTGGGAAAAAGAGAATCAGAGGAGCTAAAATAGACATGGGAGCGCAAGAGTACATTGGAGAAAAACCTGTATTTTCAGGCTTTGCCAATATCGATAAAACTTACGGAGATGCTGATTTCGCATTGCCTGTTCCTACCAGCAACAGCGATGGAACATTTACCTTTAAAAACGGAAATACAAATATTGCAGAGATTTATGACAATGGATTTTCTAAATATGTGAATATTAAGGGAGCAGGGCAAACTGTTATTAAAGCTATTCAGAAAGAAACAGAATATTTTCAATCCGATTCTATAGGACTATTACTAGAGATAGCCAAAGCTAATGCTGTCCTCACTTTAAAGATAAATGGCACAGCTTATAACGAAGTTAACCTTGCGGAAGCAGCATACGGAGATGAGAAAATTTTTAGTTACGAAACCAATTCTGACGCCAATTTTACTGACATTTCCTTTGATCTTTTAGATGATTACCTGGATCCGTATATTGATTTCTCAAACCTTCCTTTTGTAAAGGCGATAAAAGTAGGAACCAGCTATGTAAAAGTCACCATTCCTGAGACAGCCAATTACCATAGTATTTCGGCAACCATAGGCTTTAAAATATCTAAAGCGGCACAGGAAATTACTTTTGACGCATTGCCGGTAAAAAAAGACGGTGATGCTGATTTTGAATTGACAGCTATTTCGAGTTCCGGGCTACCGGTTAGTTTTTCAAGCGACAATAGTACTGTGGCATCGGTGTATCAGGATGAGAACGACAGTTATAAGTGGAAGGTAAAAATCCTTAGTGCAGGTCAGGTAACAATAAAAGCTTATAATGATGGAAACGAAAATTATTTAGGCGCTTACTATAACCGCTTACTTACAATAGAAGAAGGAACTTTACCTGTGGTGCTAAGTAATTACTATTTAAAAGCGGAAAGCAATTTTGTTGAACTGAAATGGACTACAGAATCGGAATCTAATAATAAATACTTCGTGGTTTATAGAAGTTTTGATGGAAAACAATTTAAGGAACTGGGTACTGTTAATGCAATCCAATCTGCTCAAACCAAAACATATAGCTTCAGGGATTATAAACCTGCTTCAGGAACGAACTATTATCTGCTGAAACAGGTAGATATGGATGGTAAAGAAAATGAACTTGGAATAAGAAGCATTAATTTTTCATCTTCCCAGTCTCAATTAGCTATTTATCCTAATCCAACTGCGGACTACGTTAATATAAATATAGAATACGGGAAGTATCGCCAATGTATCGTATCTGATACGAATGGAAAAATTCTTCAGCAAATTAATATAGAATCAACTTTACAGGGCTTTTCTGTTCATTTAGAAACCTATCCTTCGGGTGTCTATATTTTAAAACTAATTGGTAGAGAAAGTGCTTCTGTGCATAAGATATTAAAACAATAATAATTTTATACTCCCTTAATTTTGTCAATTTTGCAGGGTCCTTCAGAAAGAATGACCCTGCTTAGACAGCAAACCGTTTTTCCGTCATTCCGAACGAAAAGGGAATCTACCTGTCTATTAACAGTGGAGCCTAACGGTCAGTGCTGCTACTGCGGACATTTCTCGGTGTACCTTCTCTAAATAAGACACTTCTGTTTGCGCAGGATCGTCTTGGAGAAGACCTGCTATATCTATAATATTTTGTATCTTCAAGATTATGAAATACGAAAGCAATCAAACCGGCTGGTTGTTCATTATCTTAATATCTGCTACTGTTATTGTCATTACTTTTAGCTATTATCTGCAATTGGGTGATAATCCTTTGTCAATGAACTCCCTTCGTTTGGCTCTTTTTGTATTCATTTTGATCCTGATCAATTTCTATAAATTAAAAATACGGGTTGATGACACTGGAATCAATATATTATATGGTATCGGCTTGATCCATATCAAAATACAGCCTGATGCCATGGTATCTGTCCAGACGGTAAAAACATCTTGGTTATCTGGTTTTGGCATCAGAATAACTTTTAATGGCATGCTATACAACATTCAGGGACGAGATGCTGTAAGGATTAATTATTTCCAGGATGGCAAATCTAAAACATTAACTATAGGGTCTAAAGAACCCGATAAACTAAAAGTGTTTCTGGAACGAAAATATAAAGTAGGCTAATGTTTATGCAAGCAATAGCATTTAGAACCTTAATCTGATAAGACGTATTCACTGTTATAGGGAATAAACTACTCCAAGTTTACCTCCAAACCATGCTTTTTGGCTCTTGCCGATTTTATTTGCCCAGGATGGATATGGTTTGCCCTCATTATCGGCAGAATCTGCTGAATAAAGTTGATAACTAATACCCGTAACCAAACCAACATTCTGGAAAATTTCTCTTTCTGCTCCTAAAGTTAATTTATTTGAATTACCAAGAACCTTAAAATCCTTATTGAAAAATGTTAATCCTTGTAACTCTGCATTTAATAACATCTTTGAGTTTAGTATAAAATCATGACCAAAACCGAAACCCAGGTTATACATCCTGCTCTCGTGATTCTTCCAGTTTGTACCTATCTCTATAATAGAATATAATTTACGGTTACCACTTCTAAAACTAAGCTGCTGGCTTAATAACTCGTTTGTATATATGCTGATTTTCTTATAACCATTTTTATAAATATTTACCAAACCAATTCCAACACCAGAAATGCTATCAGCAATATTTACGATACCAAATTGCAATCCTTTAAAGTTCTGACTAATATTGGCTATACCCGCAATTTGCAGACCTTTCGCATGCTCTCCGCTTACTTTATTGACTATTCCTGTAAATTGTATTCCGGAAAAATCACTTTTTATTGTATTAATTATTCCGGACAGTTGCACTCCAGTAACGTCTTCTTTCGCATAATTGGCTATACCAGTAAATTGTACGCCATAAAAATTTTCATTCGTCTGGTTAAAGATTCCCGAGACCTGAACACCGTTGAATTTTTGCTTTACCTGATTGACCAAACCAGCCATCTGAAAACCATTGAAATCTCCATGAACTAAATTCAGCAATCCGGCGGTTTGCATACCGCTTACATTGCCGCCAACCTGATTTAATAACCCTGCTAGTTGAAATCCTGCATTAATATCTGTTTTCGTGAGGTTGAATAAACCCGCAGATTCAAAACCTTGTACTCCGGCAGAATATCCGCCCAAAATATTAAATGAAAATGTGTTTACGACCTGTGAACTCATGAATCCCTGCGAACCCAAGCCCGGAAGAAAAGAGGCTTGAACCCTGTTGTCTACAAAAAATTCGGAGATATTTAAACTCTGAATCCTTCGTTTTGACGAAATCAGGAAACGACCAAAACCGGTTTGCTCTACTATATTATTGAATCCAAAGTATCCAAAACTGGTTTGTTTATCCTTATCTTCTCCGACACCTTCTGGCCTTACTTTAATATCTGACAGAAAAAACATAGTTGTGTCGCGGTACATTTCTTTACTTGCCGTTAAAATCGCCGATTTATGTTCTCCCTTAAATGTCATCTTAAATACCCCGTTTTTGTCTGTAAGTGTAGATTTCAACAATCGCCTTTCATAAACACTCACATGACGAACACCCAACCCTGTTCTTGAATCAAGGACTTTTCCTTTTATAAAATATTTCCTTTCACGGGCATCTATTTCGTCTGCTTCGATAAAGAATCTGTATATCGCCGGACGCAATATTACAAAGCCATCTATCTCGTAGTAGTCAATATTACTCTTGAATAACTGATCGAGGATATCGCAGACAGGTAGATTGATGAAATTGAAAGACACCAAACTATCTACGTTTAGAAGCGCACCATTATAAGAAAAAGTAAATTTACCTTGCTCTTCTATTACTGAAAGCGCTGACTTTAATGTTTCATTTTCGATCTTAATACTAAGTTTTTTTGATAAAACCGGAACATTTTGGGCGCTTAAATTTGCCTGGGAAAGAACCAGAAAGAAAAAAGCAAGTATGGATATTCTCATTTATTTCTTTTGTAGGATATAACGGTCTTTTTCTTTTATCAACTTCAATTCAAAAGTTTCTGAAATAACACCGAGAATTTTGTCTAATGATTCTTCTTTAAATTTAACGTTAAGCTTTAACTTGGCTAAATCTTCATCTGCCAAAACTATGCTGGTGGAATATGCCTCAGACAAAACGTTTACAACTCTTTGCAACGGAACGTTATCTATAACAAACTCTTTATTTCTAAAATATTTATACAAAGAATCACTATTCTTAACCGCGAGCAAAGTACTGTCATCTCCTCTAAATTCCACCTTTTCTCCAGGGTGTAATTGCAGTTCGGAATTGTTCTTACTAACCTTAACCAACCCTGTTTCTACAATTACCTCTGCAGCACCTTTTCTATATTTAACATTGAATGAAGTTCCCAATACGGTAACTTTGGCAGAGTTGCCCAATTCAATTATAAACGGTTTTGTTTTATCCGGAGCTACTTTAAAAAATACTTCGCCTTCTTTTAATTTTACCAGTCTTTCAGACGTTGAAGCACTAAAACTTAATTGGCTATTTTTATTAATAGTCAACAAAGACCCGTCTGATAATGTACTGGAAATTACCTCATTTTTTACAATAATATTTTTGCGGCTTAAATCTTTAGTAAAAAATAGCCATAGCGTAATTCCCGTTATGAGAACCACAGAAGCGGCAGCTACTAATTGAAATATATTCCATGGTTTTATATTACGGGGCACAACTTGTTCGGCCCGTTTCTTTTTGAAACGTTCCCAGGCTTCTTCCTCATCCGGCTGAGTTTCATTTTTTAATAAATCTCCGCTTTTATCCCATAAAAAACGTATTTGATCGAATTGCTTTTGATGCTCTTCGTTCTCCTTCAGCCATTCTTCAATAAAATGCCGTTCTTCGGCATTTGTCTCTTTCAGAAGATATTTTATCAAAAGTTCATCGGTCATAATAACTTCACAATTATAAGTTTAATATAAGCTGCCAGACAAATGAGCATGGGTAAAAAATCAGACAATTTAAGCCTCAGACTTTTCAAAGCTTTTCCCATATGCACTTCCACTGTCTTTACTGAAATCCCTAACGCAGCCGCAATTTCCTGATATTTCAGATTTTGAAATCTGCTCATTTGAAAAACCGTCCGGCATTGCTGTGGTAATTCATTTAAAGCATTCCTCAATTTATATTCAAGTTCTTTAGCCGTAGCTCTCTCGTGTGCGTCTACTTCGACGTAATTTCGTTGCTTCGTGTATTCTGCAAATTTATCCCTTACTTTCATATGCCTGATATGATTCAAACTATCGTGATAAACACATTTATACAGATACGATTTCAATGATTGTTTTTGTAATAACTCCTGCCGCCGTTCCCATAATTTTAAGAAAACATTCTGAACGATTTCTTCCGCAGCAATATCATCTTTTAGAATAGCAAGTGCGTAGGCATATAACGCCTTGTAATAAGCCTTAAAAAGGCTTTCAAATTCGCGTTCTGTCTGGATACTATTTTGAAGATCACTAAAATGCACTAGCTTATTTTCGGCTAAAGATAGTTGTTTCTTAGATTCTTCAGTATCCAGACAGTATGAAAAAGATATCGCCATTATAATCTCAATTTCAATCCAACAGTCCCACCTACGAAAATACCCTGAAAACTATTTTCTGATTTTCCGTCCCACGTATGGATAAATTTCTTTGTTAATTCTCTGCCTTCTTGTGTATTTGTGCTTAAATAATTAATAGAAGCCCCTGCAAATACGTCTAATCTCTTATCAATCTTATAAGTTGGCATAAGTGTCAGGGAATTTTTAAAGAACTCTCCCTTTTTAAAGCTTTCCAAAACTATATTAGTAGCCTCTATATTTAATCCGAACTTATTGCCAGAAAAAAGATGAGCTCCTATTCCCGCCTGCAATGCGTAGATTTCTTTCTCATTTTTCAGATTATAGCCTAGTCCTAAAATCCCGTACATTATTCTACCTCCCGAACGGAAGGTTGCCAATGTATTAGCTTGTTCGTCAATACTAAATCCAATACTTTTCTCACCATTCTTAATAAAATTAAGGATAGCAATCGGATAATCGCTGCTATCGGCAATATTTACAATTCCGGCAAACTGTATTCCGCTTACTTTCTTTGCCTTATTCACAATTCCGGCAAATTGCGATCCTTTAACATGATTGGCTTTATTGGCTATTCCTGCAAACTGAATCCCTTTCAGTGTGTCTTTCGCTAAATTCAGGATACCAGCAAACTGAGCTCCGTTTACATTAGCTGCAGTATTTAAAATGCCGGCAAATTGCTGACCTCTTACATTGCTGTCTATCTTATTGCCGATACCTGCAAATTGTGCTCCTTCCAGCTTTCCAGCCTGGTTAACCAGGCCTGCAAACTGTATACCTGTCACTTCTTTTTTGGACAAATTAGCCAGTCCGGCTATCTGCGTTCCTTGCCCTTCGGTATATTTATTAAGCAAACCAGAAAAAAGGAAACCGGCTGTTCTGTCTCCAACCAAATAGCTTAAACCTGCTATATGTACACCGGTTACATTAGTTTTAACCTTACTGATTAATCCGACAAAGGAAGCCGCTTCTTCAGCATAAGATACTCCGCTTAGTGCATGCAATGATACTTTATTTGTATACTGGGCAGCCTCTTTTCCATTGCTGCTAACCGGATACACGAACCCAACATGTAAATTACTATACTTTTCTTGTGCTTGTGAAGAAGATACTGCATTGGCAGCGATCAATAATAGGCTTAATAATAAATTTTTGTACATGATATTTCTTTTGATGTTTAAGTCAAAACACCTTTAAAAAGAAATACCCTTATCCGAATTTTATTTTTTTACATTTTAGCTCATAAATGAAGAAATTAAAGTCTTATATAAGCGTCTGTCAACTCATCAAGATTTTAATTCTTTAATAACATAAGGTATCTGCTTAATCAACTTTGTAGGTGGCACAACATACATCTTTTGACCTAAGTGTTCGCCTATGTATCCATGCACAAAAACACTTATTATAATAGCCTTTTCTACGGTATAATCCTGCGCTATAAAACTGGATATTAATCCGGTAAGCACATCGCCCATTCCTCCGGTTGCCATTGCGGGAGATCCGGTAGAATTAAAAAAACATCGGCCATCTGGCGTAAAGATCATCGTATATCTGTTTTTTAAGACAATATATAGCTTTAGTTTTTTTGCTTGATGGAATGCCGTTTCAATTCTATCCCAACAATTGTAATGTTCTCCGAATAGTCTGTCAAATTCTTTTACATGCGGAGTAAGGATAGAATCAGGCGATATTTGAGCAAGCAAGGTCTCGTCTTCGGCTAAAATATTTAAAGCATCTGCATCAAAAACTACCGGTTTTTTATATTCAGATATTAAATGGGTCAGCAATGATTTCGCATCTTTTCCCTTCCCCAATCCGGGTCCAATACAAATTCCTTTATACTTCGTAAAATCTGTATAATTGAAATCTGACCTGTCTAAATACATTACCTCTGGGAGACGGGAATTTAAGGCAGTTAAACCACTTTGTGGAATACACACGGTAGTTAATCCCGCTCCGCTTTTCATACTGGATTCTGCAGTTAACAATGCTGCTCCCATAGTATTTGCATCGCCGGCGATTATTAGGTTATGCCCATAAGTTCCTTTATGATCAAAGGATTTCCGTTTTCTTATACTATCCAGAATATCTTTTCTCCAAATCCAATAATAGGGAGAAGCTGTGCTTTCTATAAAGTTTTCATTAAGGCCTATATTTACGACTTTCCATTCCCTGATATAAGGTGCAGATAGGGGTAGTAAAAAGTTAATTTTTGGGCGTTGGAAGGTAATCACCCAATCTGCCTTAAAAACAGGAGTTTCATAAAGTTTTCCCTCTGAAGGCATTCCACTTGGAATGTCTACACTTACCTTTTTCCCTGGCAATAAATTGAGTTTATCTATCAATGTCTGATAGGATTTATCGAATGGTCTGCTTAAGCCAATTCCGAAAATGGCATCTATAACAACAGCACTTTGTTTAATATCTAACAGTTCTGGATTGGTCAGATAAAATATACTAATCTCAGTCTGTTGTAATGCTATTAAATTAGCATCAAACTCGGGCGTCGACTTTTCGGAAAAGTCGATTATCACCACATCAATAAATTCATATCTATCCTGATAAAGTAAACGGGCGATGGCTAAACCATCTCCGCCATTGTTTCCTTTTCCGCAGAAAACTGTAATGCTTATTCTCTTATCTGTAAATCGTTCGGCAAAAGTTTTCACAAAAGCGGATGAAGCTCGTTCCATTAATTCTAAAGATGGAATCGGCTCGTTTTCCATGGTATATTGATCTGCAAGCTTCGTTTGCGCTGCATTTAAAAGTTTAAGCATCACCAGTTATTTCTAAATTAAAAAAACAGTCATCTGAGACTTAATGTTTTAAAAATCAATTGATACTATGAATTTAAAAATTATTTCTACTCTAAAAGCATATTTATCTAAAACCAGAATAATAATAACCTTCGCATTACATTAAGTTTAAGCTACGCAGGGTCTTCTTTCAGAAAGACCCCTGCTTGGACAGCTATAAAAAGTACCAATCTAAATGACAGCAGCATATCCTTCTATCCGAGCAGCGCTCTCTCAAAGAGGACCCTGCGATATTTTAAAAATTGTTACTTCTGCACCTAAAACCCTCTACCCATTAGCGGATCTGTAATACTAGGAAAACCTGTCTCTATATGCCCTGCATAACGATAAGCAAAACCAGGATGATCTTTAGAACGGACCTCGAAGTCATACCAACCGCCCGATTTTTCCAGTTTACATACAAATTCTCCGGTTTTTCCTTCCTTTAAAAGCTTACCTGCATATCCATAAGATTTATCTCCTACAAACAAAGAAACTTCTTTTGACTGCTTGTTTAATACAAAACTCTTGTTTTCTTTACGAATATTAACCTGAATAGCTATAGCTGTCTGTTTATCGCCTGTAAAAGACCTGTAGAATCCGTTGGGGCCATAAACTTCCAGATGATAGTTCCCTTTAAACTGATTAACATCCCATTTGTAAATTAAAGGCTCGCCTTCTTTAACTGTAAAATTCCATGTTCGACCCGGTTGTGTATCTTTTCTATAAGCAGATCCTGCTTTTACTATAAAAGGAACTCCAATTAACTTGGTTTTTGGTAAAAGCCCTCCGATTTCAAATCGTATGATCAGCTCTTCTTTTGTTTTATCAAAAATTGCATCTACATTCAGATCATAAGGTAAGGCACAGGCTTCTTTCACTCCTTTTTCCTGATGTGGAAGCTGGCCTTCCACATCACTGGCGGAAGTTACATTTTTAATAAGTTGATAATTACCCGGCAAGTCTTTCTCTTTTGCACTATAAATACGCTTAATATCTTGCTCCCGATTTACAAAATCCAGCCTGGGTTTAATATTATTTTCCACCGGTCTGAACACCGAAGTCAGATTCCCGCAAACAAGCCTTCTCCATGGACTGATATTGTCTTCTACAACTTTTTTCCCCGTTGTCTTTTCCAGAAAATGTTCCAGAAACTGCAGGCTTGAAGTATGATCAAATACTTCTGAGTTTACCCAGCCGCCTTTTGTCCATGGGGAAGCTATAACTAAAGGTACCCGAAATCCTAAGCCAATTGGACTATCTAAAGTTGCATTTGGATTGTTAGTTCGGATTTTCTCCTGTTCTGCCGTTACATATTCTGCTGCTGTAGTCATGTCTTTTGGCAAGCTTCCTGTATCTGGACGTGAACTATGTGGAGGTACAAATGGAGGTACATGATCAAAGTAACCGTCGTTCTCATCATAAGTGAGTATGAATATTGTCTTTTTCCATACTTCCGGATTAGCTGTTAAAATATCCAATGCTTCTGATACATACCAGGCACCATACCATGGAGACCCTGGATGATCTGAAAAACGACAAGGTGCCACCAGCCAGGACACCGTTGGTAATTTACCTGCTTGTACATCTGTTCTAAATTGATAGAATATATCCCCTTTCGGAACTTTGATTTTCTGTTCCTTTCCACCATCTGCATAAGACATTTCCTCTAATTGATGGTAATCTTTATCTGCTATATTTGTAGTAAATGCCCGTTGATGAATCTCTTTTTCAAAATCACTTAATTTATTAAAATTTTCTTTCGAGTACTTTTCTATCTCCCTTTGTAAACGTAATAGCTCATTTTGTAATTTTTCCTTCTGCTCATTATCCTGTGGCAACTTTTCCAATTTGCCCCCCAGTTCACTTATGCGCTTATGAAGATAGTTCCTGTGCGCAGGATGAAATCTTACATTGTACTGCTTATAAAACTCCAGATTATTATCCGTGAAATTTGCCAGCCAATCTTCCTCCTCTTCTGTAAAACCAACCGGAATACTTAACTCGTTTTGATAAACTCTCCAATCAATACCCGCTTCCTGCAATCTTTCGGGAAAGGTTTTCCAGGAAATGTTTTTGTAGTTTATTTGTCTGTTATCGACATGTGCAATTGAATCTGGATTGTGAGGTTCTTCCCTGATAGCTCCTGACCAAAAGTAGGAACGATTCGCACTGGTACCGGTAAGTGAGGAACAGAAATGATGATCGCAGACTGTAAAAGCATCAGCAAATGCATAATAAAATGGTAAATCCTTACGATCATAGTATCCCAGGGTTAAAGGCATATGCTGATATTCGGTTTTGGGTTTCTTGGCTTCTAACCAGGTATTCATTTTCCCCTCGTTTCGGGCGTACACCATATCTTTCCACGTATGAGGTAATGAACCCATCCATGTTGCTTTAGTATTCTCTATATCCAGATGAAAAGGAGCATAATGCTCACCTTTTTTGTTTGACTGTATCCAAACTGGTAATCCGTTGGGTTGAACCATTCGTCTTGGATCATTGAAACCACGGACCCCTTTCAACATCCCAAAACAATGATCAAAAGAACGGTTCTCTTGCATCAAAAAAACAATATGTTCTGCGTCTAAATATGTTGTTCCTGCCGGTGCGTTTATAGCTAGCGCCCTTTGGATAGAATCTGGTAATATTTGAAATGCAGCTGTTGTCCCTGCCAGTAAAGAAGCTTTCTTAAGGAACGACCTTCTTGTATCCATAGTATTTTGGTTTCAGTTCGAAGGTTAATATACCACACTTAAGTTACATTCGAGCATAAAATGTATGCAGTTAAATAAACTAAATTGGCAATTGTTTATGAAAAATATACCGAAGTTTATTAAATGGATTGAAATATACAGTATCTAAATTCGAGATACATTAAGCTAACATCTCGAATAGTAAACGCTTGTAGAGAACTGTTAATTAATAGTGCTTCGAGGCCCTCAACCTCATTGTTTGCATACTAAAAACCAAAGAATTAATGACTAATGAACCA
>NZ_JBEBVH010000038.1:0-21900 GCF_040392825.1 Pseudopedobacter sp. | reverse complement strand
TTTAGATTTCCATTGAAAATCCCGGGCCTTGCTAATTGAAAGATCATTGTTCTCTTAGATCCATTATTTAATATCTGAACCCAGGTACTCACTGTAAAACTTTTAAAATTATCTGTTTTAAATACCTCAAATTGCTTATTAAAATATAAAAAACCTGCGTTTAAACTCAATGCCTTCCCTCTCAACCCTGCATCAACAAAAGAATTTCCTTGGGTTGTAACAGGTGCAAATCCCGATATTTTTTCATTCAGACTGCC
This sequence comes from Pseudopedobacter sp., assembly GCF_040392825.1. Taxonomy (NCBI): domain Bacteria; kingdom Pseudomonadati; phylum Bacteroidota; class Sphingobacteriia; order Sphingobacteriales; family Sphingobacteriaceae; genus Pseudopedobacter; species Pseudopedobacter sp. Next base: position 21,643 of record NZ_JBEBVH010000038.1, on the reverse strand, counting down.
TTCGAAATCCCAGTAAGCTACCAAATTGTCTGGGGCTACTTCATCAGAACTTCTGTATCCATCCACAGTGCCCTCGTATTTGCTTTTATCTATATCTGGCAAATTATTAGGATTGCCATCTTTTTTACAGGAATACATACTAAGTATGATTCCTAAAAGACCAAAATATTTGATATATAATGTTAAAGTCTTCATTTCTTTACGGTTTTATAGGTGATTAATTAGGGTACCCAGGATTTTGCTTTAGTACGTTTTTGCTGATTTGAATCTGATTACTTGGAATTGGTAATAGCTCATGTGTACCGGTTACAAAATTCTTTCCTGCATTTTGAAGTACCTGTCCGGCAATGCCCCATCTAACCAAATCAAAAAATCTATCGTGCTCCATTGCAAGCTCTATTCTTCTTTCATGTCTTATAGCATCTCTTAAATCAGATTGATTTGTTGTTGTAATATCCGACAAAGTTCCCGCAGGTGCACCAATTCTTGCTCTTGCTCTCACACTATTTAATGCACTTAGTGCTTCTGTTGTATTATCTGTACCACCCAACTCATTGGCTGCTTCAGCATACATTAAAACTACATCAGCGTATCTCAATATTCTGATATTCATCCAGTAAGAAAAATTATCCAATAAAGCTCTTCTTCTTGCCGGATTAGAATGTACTTTATGATTATAAACGGTAGGTGCATTTGCAGTTAAATTGGCTGTGGTGAATACCTCATTATAAACAGAAGGCTGCCCTACAGCCAAGAACGTTCTGGCTTTTCTTGGGTCATTTGCCTCATAAGCAGCATTTAATTGTGCACTTGGCACATTAAATCCCCAACCCAGGTTCCAATCTCCGGCTCCTCTAACTCCCTGTATACTGGCAAACTGACTACCATTATTCCTTTTTTCTGTTAAAGATGCCGTTGCTTGTATTTCAAAAACAGATTCGGAACTATTTTCGCCTTCTTCACCAAAGATATTCTTGTACTCGGTTTTTAGATCATACTTTTTAGAGTCTATTACTCTTTTCGCTGCACTCATGGCCAGACCCCATTTTTGCTGAGTCAAATATACTTTTGCAAGTATACCATTGGCCGCTCCGCTAGTTGCTCGTCCGGGAAATTTAGTAGGGTCCCAATCTGGAGGCAGATTCGCCCCTGCAAAAATCAGATCATTCTCTATAAAAGTATAAAGCGCGGTTACATCACTCTGAGGGATATTAGATTGCTGAGAAGCATCATCATATACTTTGTCAACTAATGGTACTTTTCCAAAAAATCTTACTAGCATAAAATATGCATAACCTCTTAAGAATCTAGCTTCCGCTTGCGCGTATATTTTTGAATCCTCCGGTGTACCAGGGTCCTGATCTTTTTCTACCTTATCTAAAACAATATTTGCCTTAGCAATCAAGTTGTAATAGCCCTTCCACAAACCGTCTACCAGACCGTTTGTTGGGATAAGGCTAAAATCATCCATTTCCTTAGAAGTCGGGCCGTCAGTTGGTGTACTTCCTTTATCTGCATCATCACTTCGTATACTCGTTGCTGCTATAAATCCCGAACCGGAGGCATCATACGAGCGCAATACATCATAAGCTGCAAATATTTCACCGTCGAATGGACCCGATCCATTTGGATACGGATAAGTACCCGAAGTATAATCACCTTGTGGTTCGGTGTCGAGAAAATCCTTACATCCTGTCGTTAAAGCAAATAGCAAAGATACCGCAACTATATACTTGGTTGTTTTTTTTAAACTTTTCATCTTTCAAAAATTAAAATGTAACATTTACTCCAAAAGTGTAAACAGCCGGAATAGGATAGACTCCATTATCGGCACCACCTCCCAAAATGCTGCTAATCGGAACTTCTGGTGTATAACCCGTAGCTTTTGACCATGTATGAATATTTTGACCGCTCATATATAACCTCAATCCCTTAAACAGGGTATTAGATAGGTTTTTTGGTTTTAATGTGTAACCCAACTGTATAGTTCTAATTCGGAAATAATCACCGGGCTCTAAAAAATAGGTACTGAAACGATAGTTGTTCCCTCTTGATTTATCCAGTATAGGCTCTATATTAGACGTTCCCATACCATCCCATGCATTCAATCTATTAGATTCTAAATTGAGGTCTGTAAATACGGCAGTTCTTCTTTGAGTGTAAATATAGTTACCTGCAACGCCCTGTCCCTGTATCAGAAAATCGAAATTTTTATAGTCTAAGCTTAGATTAACACCAAAGTTCCAGCTCGGAAAAGGAGATCCTAAATTTTCACGGTCTGCCTCAGTTATCACTCCGTCATTATTCAAATCGGCAAACATAATGTCTCCAGGTAGTGAATTAGCCCATCTCGGATAATCATCCAAATCTTTAGTTGATTGATAAATACCAACCTGACGATAACCATAAAAATGCCCCACAGATTCTCCTCTAACAGTTCTATTTACTCCACCATTTCCTATAAGTAAATAGTCTATATTATTTCCTATGGCCACCACTTTATTTTTATTATAGCTAAAGTTTGGTGTTACAGAAAATCTTAAATCATCGGTTATCTTATCGTTCCACCCAAGAGCCACTTCTATCCCTTTATTAGAAATATGCCCTGCGTTTGTTATAAATTTTTGAACTCCAGTAGATGCTAACTGGGTAATTTCTGTAATTAAGTCTACCGTTTTTTTGTCATAGTAGGTGATTTCTGCACTTAATCGGCTGTCAAGCGCCCTCAAATCGAAGCCTAAATCAATACCTCTACCCCTTTCCCACCTTAAGTACGGATCTGGCAAATAGGCAGGTGCTACAGAAGGATAAACATAAACACCAAAAACGCCCGATCCTGTGATTACCATTGCAGGCAGGAAGATATAATCTGCAACCCCTTGAGCATTACCAATTTTACCCCATGCGCCACGTAATTTCAGAAAGTCTATTCCTTTGATATTAAAGAAATCTTCACCTGTAACTACCCACCCTAAACCTATACTACCAAAGGTTCCCCATCTATTCTGCGGGGCTATACGTGAAATACCGTCTCTGCGAATAGAAGCATTTACCAGATATTTATCTTTATAGGCATAATTTGCCCTTGCAAAAATCCCCATTGATGAGCGCTCGAAACCATCTCCCCCTACCGTAGATGGATTCTCTCTATTAGAGATATTTATATACCAGAACTCGGGACTATCCGGAATGTTTAAACTGGCATCTGTTCTGCTACCAGACAGCGAAGTCCCACTTTCAAAAATAGAAGTGAAACCCAAAAGCCCGGTGATTCTATGATCATCATTAAAAGTATTCGTATAAGTTAGTGTATGATCTTGTTGGAATTTTCTATACTCGTCAGCATTTTGTCTTACAGATGTCCTCGCATTTGGATTATTATAGTATGTTGTAGGATTACCTCCTTCTCCTAAATAAACCTGCGTAAAAGGTAACCCTGTATAACCTCTTGAGTTGTTAAAGCCCAAGTCGGTATAAACTTGCGATCTCCAAGTGAAGTTATCTAGAAATTTCACTTCTCCAAATAAACTTCCTACAACCCGGTAACCTTTATTGATACTCTTTCTATCATTCTGATAAATTCTGGCTACCGGATTACCTACTTGCGCTCTTTGGAAAGAAGGCATCGCGTAGTAAGCTGTCTCACTTTCTCTTACACCCACTATAGGAGCAGCCCATAAGGCATTATTTAAATCTCCTCCGGAGCCGTTTAAATTCCAGTGAGAGCCAGTAATATCTCCACCAATTTTTATGTTATTTGTTATTTTAGTTTCTTGATTTAATCGGGCAATATATCTTTGGAATCTTCCGAATTTAAGTACACCTTCCTGGTTGTTATATCCTAAATTCACTAAGGTAGTAGACTTCTCTCCACTATTGGAAACAGTCAAACTATGATTAGTCTGGAAGGCAGTTTGAAGGATCTCTTTTTGCCAATCTGTATCTGCAGTATAATTAGTGTAATCAAACGGAGCTGCATTGGCGTTGGCAAGAATTTTATCGTAGACCGAGCGGAATTGTGCTGCGTTAAGTACATCTATTGTATTTTGAACTTTTTGAAAACCTGCAGAACTTGATAAAGTTACCCTGGTTTCTCCGGTTTGTGCTCTTTTGGTAGTTACTACGATAACCCCGTTAGCTCCTTGTAAACCAAAAATTGCTATAGAAGATGCATCCTTTAGGACTTCTATACTTTCTATATCTGCAGGATTGAGATAATCAATATTACTTTGGTGTACACCATCCACGACATACAAAGGACTAGCGTTATTAATACTTCCTATTCCTCTAACCCTCACTGTTGGTGCCGCACCCGGACTACCACTGTTTACAATAGTTAAACCGGCTACTTTCCCCTGTAACGAAGAAACAGGATTCACATTTGGAGACTTGGCAATATCTTCTCCTTTAATAGAAGTAATAGTACCTGTTAAATCTCTTTTTCGTTGTGTGCCATAGCCAATAACAACTACCTGTTCTAATTCCTGAAGTCCGGAAGAAAGTGTTACATTAATATTGGTTTGATTGTTGACCGCTACTTCTTTGGTTGCATACCCGATGTAGCTAAATACTAAAGTTCCATTTGCCGGAACGTCTATCGTGAAATTACCATCTACGTTGGTTTGTGTAGCTGCTGTGCCACCTTTCACGTTCACTGCGACTCCTATTAGTGGTCCCTGGTCTGAAGCGTCTGTTACCGTACCGCTTACTTTTATATTCTGACCAAAAACATAACTAACGGAAATCAGATAGAAAAACAGTAAGAATTTCCCTTTCATAATAAATTGTTTAATTAGTTAGTGTTATGTATAACTGGTGTTATTGTTAATATAAAGTTGAGTAGAATAATTGCTTGTATACAAAAAAATAAACTCTACAACACTACATCATTAACAACTACACTACATCATAATTGTTTAATTATAAGAGAGAAAAACGTATTTAAACGGTAAAAAAGGGTATTTCAGGTATTTATCGCTACATCAAAAAATAATAAAAAACCTCCCATCTCTGTAATCATATACAAGAAGATGAGAGGTAATGATGTAGTAAGAGTGTAGTAAAAATTATATTTCCATAAGAAACTCTACTAAATTTTTATCATGGGGAACCTCTAATTTTTTGCGTAATCTGTATCTTCTTATTTCTACACCACGCAGTGTGATATTTAATAAAGAAGCCATTTCCTTACTACTCATATTCATTCGAAGGTATGCACACAATTTCAAATCATTGGGAACCAAATCCGGATGGTTTACTTTGAGTTTATGAAAGAAATTCTCATGAGTTTCATTGAAACTCTTTTCAAATAAATCCCAGTCGCGTTCGTCGTTCATTCCCTCGTCAATCACTTTCTGTATTCTACGGAGCTGATCTTCTGAAAGTCTTTTACCATTCTCATCCTTCAGCTCAGAGATTTCTTCCTTTATCTTTTGCAGCAATTCGTTTTTATAAACAATATTCATTGCCGAATTCGTGGCCTCCCTGGCTTTGCTCATCAGATCGGCTTCCAATTTCTCATTTTTAAGCTTTATTAGCTTTTGTTCATTAATAATAGACTCTTCTTTCAATTGTGCTTCTTTCTCTTTTCGAAGCTTCTCTTCTATTTTTTGCTGGTGCCTGATTAAGTTTCTTTTATACCATTTGCGTATATAAAAAGCCAATACAAAAAGTAATAGCAGGTAAATAACAAACGCTATTTTAGTGGCATAAAAAGGGGGCTGTATAGTGAACTCGAATTCTGATATTTCTGAAATTAATTGTTCGTTAAACTTCGCTCGAATTCTGAATATATAATCTCCGGATGGAAGATTAGTAAAATCTCTTTGCGTTTGATTACTCCATTCTGACCATTGCGAAGAGTATCCTTCCAAATAATACTGATATTTAACGTCTCCCTGTTTATAGTAAGGCAATGCGTAATTAATACGCATATTCTTGTCTTTATATTGGATAACAATATCTTTGCCGAACGAACCAAAATTCGACACCACAGTTAGAGCATCTCCGGCAGCTTCGATTTGACCAACAATCACTTTCGGTAACTTTTCATTTTTATCAATTCTGTTAGACTTATTAAAAATGACAAAACCATCATCCACACTAATAAGATAAAAATCACTATTAATTTTGTTTACATTTTCATAATCGCGAAACATACGATCTTTCAGAACTCTGAACATATTAGAGTCTATCTCCAACTTCCCCGCTTTACTAAAATCAACCAGAGATATATTACCTTTTCTAATGAACCAGTACTGATTATCATTTGCTTTGATGATCTTATTTGATCTGGAGAATGATCCCAGTTTTGAATTTAACTGTTCATAATTATGAAAGCTGTCACTTATTTCGTCGTATATATAAAATCCCTGATCGGTAGAAAAGATAATACGCCCGCTTAAATTAAAGATATTGACTTTGTAGTTCCCCGGGAGACCCGAACCTACACCGTATTCTTTAATATCAGTAACTTTTGAATAATCTGGAGATAGTTTAAGTTTAAATACTCCTTTGTAAACATGGCTTACCCAAATATTTCCTTTCTCGTCTTGCTGTACATAACGTAACGGACCTGAAAAACCGGCTACTTTATGAAGCATTTCAAACTTATCTTGCTCATTTTTCTTATAAATAACCAGACCTGTATAAGTCCCCTGAATAAGCAAATCAGGAGATATATTGGAACGCGTAATAAACCATCCGCCATTCACTGACGACATTTTTTCTAATTCGGTGCCATTTACACGATATGTTCCCGTGTTATGCCCGCAAATAAGATTGCCATCAAATACTGATAAATCCCAAACCTGTCCCTGACTATTTTTAACTAAATTAAATTCGAAATTCTGACGCTTCTGATCTGTACTTATCCAATTACTATAAAAAAGCCCCTGGTTAGTTCCCAGATAAATATGCCCTTTGTGAATAATACTGGAATAAACTGATCCGAATCTGCCGGATTTATCCAGGTAAAAATATAAGGGTGAATTTATTTCTATTCTGTCTATTCCGTTATCTAATGAACACCATAGGTTTTGTTCTCTATCTACCAAAAGATTTAAAACCGTATTGTTTTGCAGTCCATTACTTTTGTCGATTTGTTGAACAATATTTCCAGATTTGTCCAGAATAACGATACCTTTTAAAATGGTTCCAAAAGCAAAATAACCATCAAGAACTTTTATTCCGTTATTGAGTTGATAATTTTTCAAATAGTCTTCCGCTTGATTTTCCCATTTTCTAAAAGTTAAACCGTTATAAATAAAAAGCCCATTCTTTGCCGTTCCAATTAGCATTTCATCTTTTCCAAAAGGTAAAATACAGAGTATTCCACTTTGGCCAAGCATTTCACTACCTTCTAACGGATATATATTATTACCTTTTAATTCGAATAAACCTATATTGATGACCTCAACAAAGAATCTATTATTTATTTTATGGAGGAACAGGTAGGGCTGGCTTTGGGCTTCTTTATCATTTACAACGGTAACCTTATTATTTTGATAGATGAAAATTTTTGAAAAAGATTGGAACAAAACCCTATCTCCGTCTATATATATCTTCCATATCTCATCACTCAGTTTAATATTTTTTGGAAGGAGAGCAATTAAGCTCTTATATCGTAACAACCCTTTACTGTCGTAAAACCAATATCCGAAATCTTCAAATCCCCCGGTAAATATTTTACCTTTTCCGTCTGTTGCTACGGCTCTGAGGATTATTTTATTTTGCGCTTCATAATGTCTCCAGATACTTCCGTCAAAAGTTAAAAGGCCCTCATTATTGGCAATATATATGATATTGTTTTCATCCTGAGCAATCCCCCAATTCTGATTAGCTGCCTTATACTCGGATTTTGAATAGTTTTCAATATAAGGCACACCTACCTTTTGGATATCTATAGCTGCAAAAAGATTCGAAGAGTGAATAATCAGCGTGACTAATAAACTATAATATGCAAAGTTTGCTGTAAATCTCATAAAGCAATCTATGATTTTAGACTAGGTTGTAATGTATTGGTTTCAATAAATTTCAGTAAATAACATAAGTTTACCAAATAATAAAGCTCACTAAAAAGAAAAAGGTTCTGACCAGAAGCCAAAACCTTTTCCTTAATATTCAACTTAGATTAAAATAGTCCCAGTTGACCAGTATCTTCGAGATCTTCCGGATTGGTGATCTCAAAATCTACTTTTTTCGTTTGTTTAAATTCAGATACAAATTTAGGTTTCTCTGTTACTGGCTCTTCTGCGCTTTCTTCCGGTTCATTTTCCTCAGATTCGCTTTCTTCCGTATCTAAAGTATCTTCTATCTCTTCGTCCAGCTGCTGTTGTTCTTCTTCATCTTTCTCTTCTTCTGTTAACAGAGTTACTTTTTGAATATCATGTGGACTTAAACGATTACCCTGAGCCTTGATTCCTTTCACATCTATTGCTTCAGATAAATCTACTTCTGTTTCATCATGTATTTGTGTTTTTCCTTTCAATGCTTCTACCTTTACTACCGGATTCTTTGCTTTTGTTAAGATTAACAATTGTGATCCCGGTTCCTCATTTATGAATCCCATACGTTTTCCGATAGCTAAATCTTCAAACTTAAATCGTTTCACAAAATAGTTCTTAGTTTTTCCATCAATATGTATTGCAGCAAAAATGCGTTCAGGATCATATTTTTCAATCCGAATCATCTTGTCATCGAAATGGTTAGTTAGATCGAAAGACGATAGTTCATAACTTCCATCACTAAACACGCAAAGAATTTTGTCTTCTGCCTGGAACTCGCCTAAAAATTCACCATGCCCGTTCTCATTCAAACGTTTTGTCACGTCATCATACCAGATCTTTCTTCCGGCCAAAGTAGAAACGCCTTTAGATTTTAAAGTTATTTTCTTAATTGCGAATTTAGTAACAATATTACCCTGCGAAGCTCTACCTTTTATTGCTATTTCGGCAAAATCGGCGTCAAAACTTAGCTTACGCAATTTAGACATAGGCTTTAATGCAATGTTTACTACTTCTGCTTCCCCATTAGGATTGGCAGTGAAATAAAGTACTTTTGAACCTTTTGTTCCTTTTGTTAAATCGTATTCTTTGTCACGGGTAACACCCCCCACGGCAAAACGCTTGATATAAGCCGTCCCCGATTTACCATCGCGATAAATCATATTGTAAATGGTCCTGTCGTCGTTTTTCTTAAATACGCCTACATGCAAAATTCCTTTTCCAACGAAAGTTTTATCCTGCACTTTGGTGACATTGAAACTCCCATCTTCTCTGAACACGATAATATCATCTAAATCAGAACAATCGAACAAATATTCGTCTTTCTTCAATCCTGTTCCTACAAACCCATCTTCTCTATTTACATAGAATTTGATATTCGCTAATGCAACCTGACTAGCTTCTACTCTATCAAATGCTCTGATTTCTGTTTTGCGCTCTCTGCCTTTTCCGTACTTTTCTTTCAAACGAGTAAAATAGGCTATGGCAAAATCGGTCAGATGCTTCAAGTTTTTCTTTACCTGAGAGATTTCCTTTTCCAGAGCAGCCATTTGCTCATCCGCTTTCTTAACATCAAAACGGGTGATACTACTCATCGGTTTTTCAATCAGCTTTTTAAAATCTTCTGGCAGGATTTCCCTATATAAAGTAGGTTTAAAAGGATCGAACAATTCATGCAATACAGCTACAACCTCTTCGAAATTTGTAGAGTTTTCGTATTGCGAATTTTTGTACATTCCTTCCTGAATGAAGATTTTAAGCAGTGAACTGAAGAAGATTTTTTCCTGCAAATCGTGAAGTTTGATCTCCAACTCTCTCTTTAGCAACTCCTTGGTATAGTGGGTACTTTCTATGAGAATATCATTAACACTCATAAAATTCGGCTTGTCATTCTTAATGACACAAGTGTTTGGAGATATAGAAGTTTCACAGGCTGTAAATGCATATAATGCATCTATAGTCACATCAGGAGATATTCCCGGAGAAAGATGGACCACAATTTCCACATTTTTTGCGGTATTGTCTTCTATCTTCTTAATCTTAATTTTCCCTTTATCGTTTGCAGCAATAATACTGTCTATTAAACCTGTTGTAGTTGTTGTAAAAGGTATTTCGGTAATAACCAAAGTTTTCTTATCCAATTCCGAAATTTTGGCTCTTACTCTTATTTTACCACCTCTTTGCCCCTCGTTATATTGAGAAAAATCTGCCATACCTCCGGTATAAAAATCCGGAAGTATATTTGGCCTGTTTCCGTTCAAAATTTCAATAGATGCATCTATCAACTCGTTAAAGTTATGGGGCATCACTTTGGTTGCTAAACCAACCGCAATACCTTCTGCACCTTGCGCTAATAACAACGGAAATTTTACCGGCAATGTAACAGGTTCCCGATTTCTACCGTCATAAGAAAGCTGCCACTCTGTAGTATCGGGATTAAAAACGACTTCTAACGCAAATTTAGAAAGTCTTCCTTCAATGTACCTTGCCGCAGCTGCCGAATCGCCCGTTACCGGGTCTCCCCAGTTACCTTGTGTATCTATAAGAAGTTCTTTCTGTCCAATCTGCACCATAGCATCTCCAATAGAAGCATCACCATGCGGATGATACTTCATGGTATTACCAATAACGTTGGCGGCTTTATTGAAACGTCCGTCATCCATTTCTTTTAAAGAATGAAGGATACGACGTTGCACTGGTTTTAAACCATCATTGATATGCGGAACTGCCCGATCCAGAATTACATAAGATGCATAATCCAGAAACCAGTTTTCATACAGCCCGCTTATAGGGGTTACATTGTGTAATACTTCTTCTTCGTTTTCTTCCATATTCTTATAACCGCAAAGGGCTCAAAGTTTTGCACAGAGAGCACAAAGTCTCTCTTCTTGCTTATTATTCTTTAACTATTTATTATTCTTCTAATACCATCCTTTAATAAGACAACATTAAAGTTCATTAACAAACCCAATTTGCATTTCGTTAATTTTAAATACGTTAATACTTGTGCAAAATGCACATCACTTATTTCTTCTACAGATTTCGTTTCGATTATGACCTTACCCTCGACAAACAAATCTAATCGATACCCACAATTCAACTTCACTTCTTCATATACAAGTGGTAATGATTTTTCTTTTTCAACATATAAACCAGACTTAAGCAATTCGTAATAGAGACATTCTTTATAAGCTGATTCCAATAACCCAGGCCCCAGAGCTTTATGAACCTTTAAAGCGGCTCCTATTATTTCTTTAGACAAGAAATTCTCTATTTCCATACTTATTGCTATTAGTCCAAAGTGCTCCCCTAAAAAGAAAAATTATTTCTTTGCACCCTTTGTGACCATTCTTTGAGTCCTTTGCGGTTTTATACTGCAACCACTAACGCCTCTGCCTCAGCTGCGGCTTCTGCCTTTGCTATAATATCAGCTTCATCTTTTTCTATTCGTAAATTGGTTACAATGTGTTTCTGTCTGTCGGGAGTATTCTTGCCCATATAATACTCTAACAAGTTTTTAATCTTCACATCAGAAGATAATATCACCGGGTCCAGGCGTATATCTTCACCAATAAAACCAGCAAATTCATCGGGTGAAATTTCACCTAAACCTTTAAAGCGGGTAATCTCCGGTTTATTTCCTAATTTATTGATAGCTAAAACGCGCTCCTCATCACTATAACAATAGATAGTTTCTTTTTTATTACGTACCCTGAATAAAGGAGTTTGCAAAATATAGATATGCCCTGTTTTCACTAAATCCGGAAAAAACTGTAAAAAGAAGGTCAACAACAATAAACGTATATGCATACCATCCACATCCGCATCGGTCGCAATAACAATATTATTATATCTTAATCCATCTAACCCATCCTCTATATTCAAAGCATGTTGTAAAAGATTAAATTCTTCATTTTCGTAAACTACTTTTTTGGTTAATCCGAAACAATTAAGCGGTTTTCCTTTTAAGCTGAAGACACCCTGAGTATTAACATCCCGGGCTTTGGTTATAGAACCCGAGGCCGAGTCACCCTCGGTAATAAAAAGTGTAGTAAGCTTTCTGTTTTCCTCACTTTGCTTCTCATCATCTAAGTGCCATTTGCAATCTCTCAGCTTCCTGTTATGCAAACTGGCTTTCTTAGCTCTTTCATTAGCTAATTTTTTAATGCCTGCGATATCCTTGCGTTCTCTTTCAGACTGCAGAATACGCTTTAAAAGACCATCCGCAACATCCGAATGTTTATGCAAATAGTCGTCTAATTCCTTTTTAACAAAATCATTAATAAAGGTTCTCACCGTTGGTCCATCTGGTCCCACATTCAAAGACCCCAGTTTGGTTTTGGTCTGAGATTCAAATACAGGTTCCTGAACTCTGATAGAAATAGCAGCAACAATGGAAGCTCTGATGTCCGATGCGTCAAATTCCTTTTTATAGAACTCTCTAACTGTTCTCACTACAGCCTCTCTGAAAGCCTGCTGGTGTGTACCTCCTTGTGTAGTATGCTGACCATTTACAAAAGAGTAATACTCTTCTCCATATTGTTGGCCATGCGTCATGGCAATCTCTATATCTTCACCTTTTAAATGGATAATTGGATAACGGTTGCTTTCTGCATCGGTATTTCTAACTAAAAGGTCGTGTAAACCTTTTTCCGAAAAGAATTTCTGATTGTTGAAGTTTATAGTCAACCCTGCATTCAGGAACACATAGTTCCAGATCATGTTCTCTACAAACTCAGGAATAAATCTAAAGTTTCTGAAAATAGTATCGTCGGGAATAAAATGAATTGATGTTCCATTCCGCTGTGTAGTTTCTACATCCTGATTATCTACAATTAGCTCACCTTTTGTAAATTCTGCTTTTTTAGTTTTTCCGTCACGATAGGACTGAACAGTAAACAACGAGGACAATGCATTCACCGCTTTGGTACCCACACCATTTAACCCTACAGATTTTTGAAACGCTTTTGAATCATATTTACCACCTGTATTGATCTTACTTACACAATCTATTACTTTACCCAAAGGTATACCACGACCATAATCTCGAACATACACCTTGTGATCATAAACAGAAATATCAATTGTCTTCCCTGCTCCCATTACAAACTCGTCGATAGAATTATCTACAATTTCTTTTAAAAGAACGTATATACCATCGTCATAAGCCGATCCATCTCCCAACTTACCTATATACATACCAGGTCTTAACCTGATGTGTTCTTTCCAGTCCAGAGAACGGATACTATCTTCGCTATAATTTACACTTAATTCTGCCATACAATTAATAAAGTAAAAAGGTGAAAGTGAAAAGTAAAAATGTCAAATTTTGAATTCGGGATATGAAGAATTTGGTTTTTCCAAACCCAATATTCAAAACTTTTTAGCAAATCACAAAAAACACCAGATACAAAGCTAAAATTTTAAGCAAAGTACACAAAGGAGATTTTTGAACATTTAGACATTTTTAACAATAAAAGGACATGAATGCATCTGTCTGGCTTTATTCAAGAACTTCCGGGAAATCTCTAAAAAACCGATTTGCAATTTCTTTATGTCCAAGCACAGATGGATGCACCAAATCATTCAAAGAGAAATCAGATTTCCAATCTGTTACAGATTTGTTAACCGCAACAACATCATTCAAATCTAAATACTTATATCCGGCAGTATTCCTTATAAAATTATTGGCTTCTCTAATTGTATTTTCATACCCTAAACGAGGTGCACCTGTTACCAATATCGGAATTGCGCCTTTATTTTCTACTGCTTTTATCAATTTCAACATATTGCCTCTCCATAAGTCAAATGATCTTTCGTTCGCAATACAATCAATTACCACATATTTTGGAAAGAAAGGCTCCATATCTATTTTTAATCTTCCCAGAATATCCTGACTTGTGGCTCCTCCCATTCCGGAAATTACTGCACTGCCATTCAGCTTTTCTTTTATTAACACCGCATAACGGGCATTAAAACCTTCTAAAGTATTTCCTAAGGAATTACCTTCTATAAAAGAATGTCCAAGAAACAAGATCTTAGGAGAAATCAAATCTAAGCTCCTGTATATTACATTTTGAACCCTTACTAATTTATCCTGTTCACTCCGGATAAATCCGTACCCCCACTGACATCCATTAGATTGAATCTTTGACTTACCCCAGGCTTTAATTTTCGCTCCGGTTTGTATATTTTCAACTTCTAGGCAATTAAGATTGGCATCTTTTGTTAGTACAAAACGTAAATTAAATAAATACCAGAAATTATCTTTTGAGTCGCCAAAAAACTGTTTTATAGGAATACCCACTTTTGACTGATTTTCAGATTCATCTATAATAGATGCTGAAGTTCCGGAAGTCATTTTATAAAGTTCAAGATATACAGTATCTCCTCTTATTTTAAAACCAAAAACTGTCCCTGCAATACTCAATAGAGATTTACCTATAAAAACTGTACTTTCTTGTATTTTCGCTTCAAATGGAACTTTATCACTTATAACATCATTTAATGCAAGAGAAGCTCCTGTCTGTAGATCTTTATAAATAACTTTTGGTCTGAACTGTACATCGAAAATAAGCTGAGACCTATCTAAGGTGGAAGCATATTTCATCCTTAACTCTTTTGATTGCGCAAGCTCCATCCCTACTCTCTTTACATAATTCGCTTTACTGATATCCAAAAAATCAAATTTTTCAATATCACCCGCTTTAAGATTATAATTAAAAATTATATTCTCAAAAGAGTAGCTAAAATCTACATCTCTTATTGATGGTATTTCAGTTAGTATTTCTTCATCTGTTGGAATCCCATCATTTTCTTTCTTACAAGACAGAAAACATAATAACAGGAATGAAATAAAATAAAACCTTTTAGACACGCGCATACCTCCCTAAGATACAATCTATTTACTATTGCTAAAAATTCTTAAAAAAGATTGATATAAGTATTCTTTTAATATTCCAATATCTTTACCCGACAGTATTGTCGCTTGTTTATAAATATCCTGAATATTCATTGCGAAAACATCTGTTTCTAAAAAAATTCTGTTAAGCGGCATGGATTGAAAGATTGTTTTAACCTTTTTATTGAAAATCAAATCTTTACCGAAAGAAAAAAACACATTTTCTAAAGATATGAATTGCTGCGTTTGTGTTTCATTACCTCGGTATTGATGTAAAATAACAGGAACTTTTATTTTTTTCAGATAAGGCGCCAAATCTGAATATGTTCTCACAGAATGAATAATAACCGGTTTGTTATATTCTTCTGCTAGTTGAAGCTGAATCTCAAAAACATGTTTTTGCAGCTTAAAGTCTATATTCACAGCTCTATCTAAACCAATTTCCCCTAAAGCTAACACATTATTTAATTGAAGAAGAGATTCTATTTGAGCAATATTTTGTTCAAAATCAGAATCGATATACCATGGATGTACTCCCACTGAAACAGCATAATTTAGTCTACCGATTTGATATCCATCCAAAACATGAAAAGCATTTCTTAAAACCCATTCGTCAGCAGACACTGCTTTTCTATGCGAATGAATGTTAATGAATTGTTCTCCCGATGGAATCATCAATAATTCAGCAGCCATTGCGTCATTAGTTCTTTAGTGAACATATCTGTTTAAAATCTCCAATTTCGGATTTTCCATGGGAAATCACTGTTCATTTTAGTCATTAATCTTTGATCTTTCTACTTTTTAGCCTTAGGCTTTCTTTGTATGACCATAGACTATCAAACTCCGATGTATTATAACCATAGTTTATAAACCAAAAATCATTACATCCCTTCTATCTTAATATTCACTTTTCCGCTTGCAGTAATCATTGCAACAATGGCATTAGGCGTAAGCACAATTTTATCAGGATTTAAACTGTTAAGAGATCCGTTTATCGTTACTCCTTTTATAACCTGATAGTTGTTGAGATAACTCTTCATGGCTTTCTCGCCCTGCAACAGTTGATCTGCAATCGAAAACCTACAGTTTTCGGCAATTTTATTCACTATTAAACCGTGGGCCAGCCAACTTGCTGTTTTCAAAATCTTATTTTTTGAATCCAATACAAAATCAACCTGATCTAAAAATACTTCTTTTTTTGCGTTATCATATACAGGAATACCTACCAGATAAAAAGTTCCATTTACAGACCCGGACAAATCTGTTGCCACAATCATCTTCCCTTCCTTTCCCCATAACTCTATTTTATTAACGGTTACCTGCCTTTTCCCCGACTCGAATTTCTGACCGGCAAAATTTTTCTGAATTGCTTCAGCAGCATATTGATAGGTCGCATAGGCAGCTACGCTAGCCTTAAACTGATCATGTATTTTATCAATAGATTTTAAAGGAATATTTTTGTTAGATACATTTTCCGGTTTTTTTCCTATAACAGTTTCAAAATAAGTTTTAGCACCTAATCCTATTTTTACTTTTTTATTCGCTACAACTGCTTTTGTACTATACAGTTCTTGCGCCTGGATTGAAAACCAGGTATTATATTCCTGGTTCACCTGCGTAGGACCCGCAATTTTATCCAACGCATCAATAACATACGGTTTAATATCCAGAGTTTGCGCAATTGCATCATCAACTTTCTTCGCTATATCCGATTTAAAAACAGTTATAGCCGGATTAATCAGATAAGTAACGGGAACATTTTTCCCGGCAATTATAACAGACGGACTTTCTTTCCACTTTATTTGAGAAATTACTGTTCGCGTATTCAACTTCCAATCTTTAAAACCAACTGCAGAAATTAGACTTATGGTTCCGTTCATATAAAAGTCGCGGGTATCATACATAGACAGCCCAAGCTTATCAAATCCATATCTCAGTTTGCCAATTACTCTAAGTGGCAAGTCTATAAAAAGGTTTCCACCTTGTTCTCTTATTACAATAGGCGCCTCTTTAGTTACTTTAACCAAAATATTATCGTCACTTATATTTTTATCTTCATATAGAATTCCTGTCAAGTATTTATTAGCCTGCGACTGAATCTCAGAAACACTAATTTCTACTGGAATATTAATATATGAAAGTTGTTTATCGTAGATGACTGTATTTGAAGAATAATCAGCAAGTGGTTTTATTGCTGATATTTTTTTATTTGTACTACAGGAAATCAGACAGATAGCTGTAAGTATAAAAAGAGAAATACGCTTAAACATAAGGTTATTATTTTCCTGCGAAGATAAATCATGTTAAAGGAAATATAAAACCTTATGGCAGAATCTTGGCAATCTGGAACTAATGATAAGTCTCTATTTCAAGTTTCCTGATCATGTCGCTTGAAGCTCTTTCTGCATAAGCTCCATAAGCATTAACGAGAACTCCTTTAAAGTCTCCATCAAGAGATTCGATAGCGTAAATTACAGAGTTATCTTCCGGGTCCGACATGCCTTCAAACCGGTAACTTTCCACAACTTTAAAATGCTCGGGATAAAGCATTAATTTTCTTTCTTCATCCTCCAAATAATGCTCCCTAAGCTTCAAGTTCCCCGAATAACCTCTTTTAGCCAGGTCATTTAGCGCCTCGACCATTGTATCAAATCCTTTTCTATGGTGCTCCATGTTATCCATACTCAAATCCTTTCTTAGTTCTCTCCTAATGATGATGATTTTCTACTGGTTCTTCTAATATCAAAAAGTTAATTGCTAATGTAAACACACCTAACACCAACAATATATGAACCAAAATTTTATCGTTAAAAACAAACATCCCCAACACCCAGCCTATAATGAAAATTATGGCTATCACATTCAACAAAATTCTCATAACTATAACATTATATTAACATCGAACACAAAGCTGATGCCAAAAACTAGCTGCAAGAGTTTTGATGAAATAATCACAAAAAGCTGATTTATAAAATATTAGTAAAAAAGAAAATGAAAGAAAATAAATTTATCCAAACAAAAAAAAGCAAGAATAAAAGAATTCTTGCTTTTTAAAATATCTAAATATGAAATTTATTTTTTTTATCTGCCCATCCAGCCGCCATCTACTGTAAGTACAGTTCCGTGAACATAATCACCGGCTTTTGAAGACAAGAATACTACAGCTCCTTTAAAATCTTCCGGTTCACCCCATCTTCCTGCTGGTATTCTTGAAAGTATAGAAGCACTTCTTTCGGCATCTTCTCTCAATGCTTCTGTATTATCGGTGCTAATATAACCTGGAGCGATCGCATTCACATTGACACCTTTTGAAGCCCATTCATTAGCAAATGCTTTGGTTAATGAACCCACTGCTCCTTTACTTGCTGCATATCCCGGAACATTAATTCCTCCCTGGAAAGTCAATAAAGAGGCCGTAAAAATAACTTTGCCATAACCTCTTGCAATCATATCTTTACCAAATTCCCTTGTAATTACAAATTGAGAATTAATATTTACATCCATTACTTCGTCCCAATATTCATCCGGATGCTCTGCCGCAGGTTTTCTTAAAATAGTACCTGCATTATTAATTAGAATATCTACCTGATGACCATCTGCTTTTACCTGATTAATAAAAGCATAAACATCGTCACGCTTAGAAAAATCACATTTGTAAGCCTGAAAAGACCGTCCTAAAGCAGTTACTTCTTTTTCAACCTGACTTCCTGACAACTCCAATGATGCCGAAACACCAATGACATCAGCACCAGCCTCTGCCAAAGCCACAGCCATTGCCTTACCTATACCTCTTTTGCAGCCAGTAACCAATGCTTTTTTTCCTGTTAAATCAAATAAATTTAAAATGCTCATTTGTTCAATTTTTTTGTTGCTCAAACTTATCATTTATAATTAGTATTAACAATATAATTGCGATAAAAATATCATCCACAATATAGTTAACACGTTTGCACAAAAATGAGATCCAGCAAAATTATTGGTGGGGGGAATAAGATTGAAGAATATATCTTGATAACCCTGAACATAAGGCATTCGACATTTTTCACTCTCCTTAATTGAGTTCTTAGGCATTTGGTCTTTGCGTTCAGGCATTCTGATGAGGTGGTTCTGCTTTATCGGCTTTTACCTTTCTTTCCGTTCATCGGTCGTTTTCGTTGGTCCTGGTTAGAGATAGACTGGCTGGCTTTGCATGGTGTATTGATTAAATCGGCTGGCGGTTGGCCGTTTGCAGGGCTTAGTGTATTTTTGTTTCAAAAAGCCCATTTTATAAACCTCTCCTATTGGCTTTAAACGTGGTTTTTATTTTTTTATTTCCGGTGCTTAGCTATAGTATAGCTCCAATATAGCTATAGTGTGGCTACACCTAAGAGGGCTTAGTGTATTTTTCTATACATAATGGATTATGAAAAGTTTATATAGACAGCGCCTCTTAATAAAAAAAGCTTAGCCTTTATGGTATGTCTTTAGGTGATGGAATATTGTGCTGGGATTATAGAGATGATGGCCATCTGACATCTTTTCAACGTGAATGAGTTTGAAATCCTATGAGCCCTGAAGACAATAACAATGATAGAGGTTCCTGTTCCAGTGTCCTGATGAATAACAGCAAAACTAATATTTTATCCCTAGCCCCCAACTTTTTTACTTGGTGCCAAAAATGTAACGTAAAACAATTTTTAAATTAAACACGAGTCTTGTACGAGTTTAATTATATAACATCTAAGATTTCTAAATTGTAATTATGCCTGTCTCTCTTGATTTAGTTTTTAAATCAGCAATGAGTTAACTGAAATATAAATATAGTCCAATCATGACTATCCAGAGTGCCGCCCAGGCAATTTTTACTTTATTGCTCGTAGGTTCGGTATGGCTTTTTTCTTCTGCTGTCATCTGGTAAGAAACAGGATTTCTGTCTAACAAAGAAACAACTATACCTACAAACAGGAGAAAGGCAAAAATCAGGAATGACAGCAGTAAATAATGCGGCCATAACCCCGGGTATTCTTTGGACGGTAAAACCCATAAATAGCAAATTCCCACACCTAAGCTAAAAATAGAACCTGCAGAAAGGATCAGGTTTACCGCTAAGCGGGTTGTTCTTTTCCAGAAAACACTTAATAGAAAAACTACCGAAAGCGATGGCGCTATAAAACCTAATACGGATTGAAATACGTCAAATAAATTTAACCCCTTAATACTATCTATTGCTAAAGCGACTAAAACTGCAAAAGCCGCTCCTGCTATAACAGTATAACGCCCTACCTGAATAATCCTCTGGGTGCTTGCATTCGGATTGATACGTTTAACATATAAATCCATGGTAAAAACTGTGCTTAATGAATTTAAAGACGAGCCAATTGTTCCTACCAGTACAGCAATTAAAACCACAATCACTAAACCGTTCAGTCCGGCGGGAAAAAGGTTGGTTACCATAGTCATGTATGCTTCATTCGGATCTTTCAAACCGGGGAACAACACATAGCAAATTACTCCAGTCAGGATAAACAATGGTAAGGATAATATCTTTAGCCAGCCGATGAAGTTTACCCCCAATTGTCCCTGTTCTAAATTCTTAGCACCTAATACCGACTGTACCATGGCCTGGTCTGTACAGAAAAAAGCGATTGCAGCCACCGGATATCCCAATAAAATGGCATACCACGGATAATCCGGATTATCTGCCGGTTGAATTAAATTCCAATAGTTTGCCGGAACAGATTCGTAGAGCTTCATTATTCCGCCTACTTTGTTAAGACCAAGGATCATTAGTAAAAACGATACCGCTATCAATAAAATCATCTGAAAAACATTCACTTTAGCAATAGCTTTCAATCCTCCGGCAAACGTAAAGAATCCGGCGAAGGTCACCAAAACAATTACCGATTGCCACATAGGAATCCCCAGAATTTGTCTTACCAAAAAACCTCCGGCGAAAAGTCCTAATGATAACCAGGAAATCAGCATTTTAATTAAAGAATACCAGGCCAGAATATTCTGGGTTGAATCTCCGTAGCGCTTTCCCATAAATTCTGGCAAAGTACTTACTTTTGCCGCCAGATATTTAGGTGCGAATACTACTGCCAGGAGAAAAAGAAAAACGAAGGCATACCAGTCGAAATTTACCGCAACAATACCGGTAGTATAACCTATACTGGCAAAGGCCAATAACATAGACGGGCCAACATTTGTCCCCCACATATTGAAACCTATACTGGGCCAGGTTAGTGATTTGTTTGCCAGAAACAAAGTTTCTTCCTTATTCTTTTTAGCCGTTAATGCCGACTTAAAACCTATAAAAACTAATACCAAGACATAAAGCACTACAATCAGGTAGTCCAGCATGGTTAGTTTTTCTAAAATATTAGATGCCATTTTATGGGTTGTGAGTTAAAGTTGAAAGTTCAGAGTTGAAAGTTTTCTTATAAGTCGGATTAATTATTCGCACTGTATTTTTGTTTATTTCTTTATGAGATTGCGTCATTCCCCGCAATTACGCTCCTATTTTTGTCATTGCGAGGAGGTAAAGCCTGTCCCGAACTTGATTCGGGAACGAAGCAATCTCTTACCATAACGTCATTTCCTTCCAAACATCGTCCTTTGCAAGAGACGATGCATTTTTTTGATAAACTGTCAAAAACAACGTCCCCTTTCGGAATACATTGCTGGGAAATAAACATCCTTCTTCTAAAAACACTTTTTACTTTTTACTTTTTACTTTTTACTTTTTACTTTTTTAAAC
>NZ_JBEBVH010000037.1:0-22062 GCF_040392825.1 Pseudopedobacter sp. | reverse complement strand
AATTGACTAGAGAATGGTTTTATGCCATGTTCTAACAAAGCTCAAAGACTGTGGCATCGGGAAGATGCCTGATTAATTATAAAAATCAGAAAATGAATATTAATAACATATTAAATTATAGCCTTATTGTAATGGCTGTTTCTTTATTTATTGCTTGTTCTAAAGATAAAGATCCTGTAGTTTCTAATGAACTTGAAGGTTTACAATTAGTGACCACTATTAGTAATGATGCGCACCAAATAGAATTATATACTTCTAATGGTAAGTTTCAAACAGGTTACAACAAAATATATTTTCAAATAAAAAATGCTAATGGCAGTTTGGTAAATAATACTGCTGCTACATGGGCACCGCTAATGCATATGACGAGCATGAGTCATTCTTGTCCGTTTTCTTCAATTACAAAAAAAGAGAATGCACAATCAACCTTTACAGGCTATATTGTATTTCAAATGGCAGGGAATGATACCGAATATTGGGAGCTTGCATTGAATTATACCATTAATGGTAAAGAATACACTGCCAAAGATAAAATTATGGTAACAGCAGCACCTAAGCGTGTTGTCGAATCTTTTCAGGGTAGTGACAATAAACGTTATGTGGTTGCACTGGCAGAGCCTTCTAACCCACGTGTAGCCGTAAACGATATGAAAGCGGTGCTTTACAGGATGGAATCTATGACCAATTTTGTAATGGTAGATAATTATAAGATTAAAATAGACCCAAGAATGCCTGGTATGGGTAATCACAGTTCACCTAACAATGTTGATCTTACTCAGGGGCAAGACAAAATGTATCAGGGTAAACTTAGTTTAACTATGACAGGTTACTGGAAGATTAATTTGCAGATTGAAGATAGTTCGCAAAATATAATAAAAGGCGAAGCAGTTACACCAACCAACGAAGGTAGTAGTATCTATTTCGAACTGGAATTTTAAATGTTTTGTCACCAAGTTTGCAAAGCTTATTCCAATACAAAGGCTTTGCGGACTTGTGTGCTTTCTTTGTGGTTTAAAAATGTTAATACTGCAAAATCTCTATTATGTTTAGATTTACTCTTTTTTGTGCGCTGTATTTAATGTGTGGAGGAGTAGCGCTGGCTCAGCACAGTGCCATGAAACATACAGATACGTTAAAAACTGAATTGTTACAGGAAGTGGTAGTTATTGCTCCGCGTAAACTTTCTGATAAAACAGCTAAACCATTGACTACCCTGGATAGCTATCTTGAAAAAGCCAGCACTATAAATATGATCAGGAGAGGAAGTTATGCATGGGAACCCTTTTTGAATGGTATGGCATCTGAGCGTAGTGTAATTACTATTGACGGTATGCGGATTTATGCGGCATGTACCGATAAAATGGATCCGGTTACTTCATATGTAGAAATCACTAATCTTGCCAAGGCAAACATCCATAGTGGCCAATCTGGTTCCGTTGGGGGGACCACCATAGCAGGCAGTCTTGACCTGGTACGTAAAAAAAGTACTTTTGGGGAGAAGGGTTTAAAAGGGATGGCTTTTAGTGGTTTTGAAACCAATAATCAGCAGAAGATTATAGGAGGAGCTTTATCTTATACGCTTCCTAAATTCTTCGCAGATGTTGATTTCACGTTGCGAGATGCTGAAAACTATAAAGCAGGAGGCAATCAGGAGATTTTATATTCGCAGTTTACCAAATACAATGTATCTGCAATTGCGGGATATAAAATTGATGAGCACCAGCAAGTAGAAGCTTCACTGATTTATGACAAGGCAACAAACGTAGGCTATCCGGCATTGACAATGGATGTTTCGTTGGCTAAAGCCTTTATTGGATCGGTAGCTTATACCCGTCATCACATATCGCCAACTATACAGCAATGGCAAACCAAACTTTATTACAATGATGTAACGCATGTGATGGACGACACCAAGCGCCCGATTGTGCCTATACGGATGGATATGCCCGGTTGGAGTAAAACAGCCGGATTTTATTCGCTGATGCAGGGAACTGTAAAGAAACATAACTGGAAGGCCAGCCTGAGTGGGCATTTTAATGAGTCACTGGCAGAAATGACTATGTTTTCAAACACTCCTGGTGAGAAAGATATGTTTATGCTTACATGGCCTGGTATACATACCTATTATGGTGATTTATTTGCCGAAGACGTTTACACATTATCCAAAAAATGGAAGGCGATATTCAGTGCAGGTTTAGGTGTGCAAGATAACGTAGTTAGTAATCAATTTGGATTAGAAAGCCTGAGGATATTTTATCCGGATATGCCGGAAAACAAGACCAGATTGTTAAAAAGATTTTCTACGGCTTTTCAGTACGAAAATGAAAACTGGCAGTATCATCTTGGGGCAGCTTATGGAGAGCGAGCTCCAAGCGTTTCGGAGGGTTATGGATTTTACCTGTTTAATAGTTTTGACCGGTTCGATTATATTGGTAATCCGGAGATGAAGAACGAGAAATCGACCAGTTTCAATGGCAGTATTTCTTACCTTCAATCGCGTTTCTCCGCTAAGTTGTCTGGTTCATACTTTCGCATTATAGATTATATTATTGGAAGGCCCAAAAGCGGGTTAAGTGTAATGACAATAGGAGCATCGGGAGTCAAAATCTATGAACAGCTGAAATACGCAAATATTTTCAACAGTTCGATAGATGTAAGCTACCAAATAGGAAAAGGGTTATTATGGACAAGCAGATTAGGATATCGCAGAGGGTCAGGCGAGCATGTGAAGTATTTACCATTAATGCAACCTTTTACGTATGGGTCTGGTATTACTTATTCAGTTAAAACGTTCTCTGCCGATGCTTCGGTTGAAGGTGCTGGCAAACAGAACAGGTTCAATCCGGAATTTGGTGAAATGGAATTACCGGCATATACTGTTTTTAATCTGTCCGCATCCAATCATTTTAAAATAGGGGCAAGAACCATTACGCTAAAAGCCGGTGTAGAAAATCTTTTAGATAAAAACTATACCACATTTGCCGATTGGAACAGACTGCCCAGAATGGGCCGAAATGTATTTGTAAATCTCATCTGGAATTTTTGATGTTTACAGCTGTATTATGCATTAACCGCCGGATTTACAATTTTTAAATTGTAAGTCCGGTTAATTAATTGCTATAATTGTATAGCATAATCGCTATTACACGTATATATAATCAGTTTCATGAAGGTCCTTTTGTATTTATATTGCATTTTATTGTTAGGATTACTTTCTTTTAAAAAAGCCGAACCTAAGAAAGTACAGTTTAATGGTTATGCGCAGGGGACTACCTATTCTGTAATTTATTATGCAGAAGGTCAGCCTGTAACAAAGCAGGAAGTAGACAGCTTGCTTAGAGCAATAGATTTGTCTATGTCTATTTATATTCCTAACTCCTTAATTTCCAAATTCAATCAATACGATACTCAGGAGATTGTAGTAGATAAACACTTTAAAAATGTAATTCAGGAATCTTTACGACTGAATAAGATAAGTAATGGCATATTCGATATTACTATTGCTCCCTTGGCAAAACTATGGGGATTTGGAACAAAGAAAGTAGTAAAGGCCCCGCAGAAACATGAAGTAGATAGTGTATTGCAATATGTGGGCTCAGATAAAATAGGTTTGACGGGAAATAAGCTTTATAAGAAAGCCAAAGGCGTTACCCTTGATGTTAACGGCATTGCACAAGGCTATTCTGTAGATGTTATTGCTGATTTTCTTGCTGCAAAGGGAATAAAACAATACCTCATAGAAGTTGGCGGAGAATTACGTGTGAAAGGACCCAAGCCAGACGGAAGCAATTTTAAAGTAGGAGTAGAGCAGCCAGAAGGACCTAATTCTATAGAACGACATTTAAATGCTATAGTAGAATTAAAACAGGGGGCTATTACCACAGCCGGTAATTACCGGAAGTTTATAGAAAGTAATCACCAGAAATTATCGCATCATATTAATCCCAGGACGGGATATCCTTATGTAGGAGAAATTATCAGCGCTACCATTGTGGCTAAAAATGCCATGCTTGCAGATGGTTATGATAATATCATTATCGCTATGACCGCAAAGGAAGCATTGGCCTATACCGAGAAAAATAAGGACATAGAAATTTATATTATTTATAAAGATGCTTCAGGAAATATCAAAACAGCAGCCAGCAAAGGGTTCCAAAAATTGTTTGTTAATTGAAGCAATACACACTTTAACTCAATCAGGCTTTAACTGGCATATTTTTTTGCCCCGGCAACACAAAAGATAACACCCAGGGTTATGCTCAGCATGCCTGCAGTTATTTCTTCATGAAGCAAAGCGTAAGCTAAAGCTAAGCCAAAAAAAGGTTGTAGCAATTGTAATTGCCCTACAGCAGCTATACCTCCTTGTGCGAGACCGCGGTACCAGAAAATAAATCCAATAAACATACTGAATAATGATACATAAGCAAGCCCAATCCATGCCGGAGCACTAATTTCTGAAAACGAAGGCGGAAATAAAATAAACAGCAAAGGTAATACAAGCGGTAATGATAATACCAAAGACCAGGATATTACCTGCCAGCCACCCAATGTTTTTGAAAGTTTTGCACCTTCCGCATAACCAAATCCGCATAGTATAACAGCACCCAGCATGAACAGGTCGCCGATTGGCGAAGCTTTGAGACCTTGCGAAACTGCATATCCGATAACGAGGAGACTCCCTATGATTGAGAACAGCCAAAATATGGGTTGAGGGCGCTCGCCTCCCCTTAGTACGCCAAAAGAAGCTGTAACAAGCGGTAATAAGCCTAAAAAAACCAGAGAGTGGGCAGATGTAATGTATTGCAAAGCCAGTGCAGAAAGTAAGGGAAAACCAGCAACCACACCTATTGCAACAGTTGCTAAAGGTAAAAGCTGATTTTTTTCCGGGCGTTTTTCTTTAGCGATCAGTAAAACCAGCACTGCAATTAAGCCAGCAATTGAGGCTCTTGCTACAGTTAAAAATACGGGGTCAAAATCCAAAACCGCGGCTCTTGTTGCGGGAAGCGAACCACTGAATATTAATACGCCAATGAAGCCATTGACCCACCCATTAGTTATACTGGTGCTTCGTTTATGTGAAGCTGTTTGAGTACTCATATATCTTGTAAAAGTAGACAGTTTACCTGGCTAAGCATAGTTACAATTTTTATTATTTTTACGGTTACAGTTAACAATATCAAGAACTTTTTTATCCAATAAGCTGCAGATTTATTCAGAAGGGAATAAAGCGATATCTATAATTGCTACATTAGGAAAAAATCTCAACTTATTCCAGTTTGAATTGTTAGTAAAGAGTTTTAATTATCATATATATCCAAATTAATATGAAATATTCCAGTTTTTTGATTGCATCGTCCTTAGCTTTAGCAGTAAGCGCCTGCAATCAGCAGTCTAAAGAGGGAAATGGCAGTTCGAAAAGTGCGGATAGCGCTTTTAATGTAGAAGCAGAATCTTTTGCAGATTTACAGGTTTTGCGCTATCAGGTGCCGGGCTTTGATAAGCTCACTCTACAGCAAAAAAAACTTGCTTATTATTTGTCAGAAGCAGCATTATGTGGCAGAGACATCACTTACGACCAGAGAGGCAAGTACAATTTAACTATCAGAAAGACGCTGGAAAATATCTATGCTACCTATAACGGTGATAAAAACACTAAAGAATGGGAACAGTTTAAAGAATATTGCGGGCGTTTCTGGTTCAGTAATGGGAATCATCATCATTATGGTAACGAGAAATTTATTCCGGCTTGTTCATTCGAATATTTCTCGGAATTAGTAAAAGGCTCCAACTCGTCAGGATTTCCTTATTTGTCAAATGAAACACAACCTGCTTTTTTAGAACGTATAAAACCTTATGTTTTTGATGTCAATTTCCAGCCCAAACTGGTAGACCTTACAGAAGGCAAAGACAATGTAGCCGCTTCTTCTAACAATTTTTACGAAGGTGTAACACAGAACGAAGTAGAGGCTTTTTATGCAAAATTTGATACAAGAGGAAATGCTCCTTCCTGGGGACTGAACTCCAAAGTGATAAAAGAAAATGGACAGGTAACAGAGAAAGTCTGGAAAATCGGAGGCATGTACAGCGCTGCTTTAGAGAAAGTTGTCTATTGGCTGAAAAAGGCTGTTGAAGTGGCAGAAAATGATCAGCAACGTCTGGCTTTGAAGAAATTGATACATTACTACCAAACCGGAAATCTGAAAGATTTTGATGATTACAGTATTGCATGGGTAGCAGATACGGCATCGCATTTAGATGTGATTAATGGCTTTATAGAAGTTTATAATGATGCTATTGGTAAAAAAGGAACTTTTGAAAGTGTGGTTTCTATGAAAGACGAAGAAGCTACCAAACGTATTAAGCTCATATCAGATCAGGCACAATGGTTTGAAGACAATTCCCCTTTAATTCCGTCTCATAAGAAAAAGAGTGTAAAAGGAATCACGGCCAGGGTAATTACAGTTATTCAGGAATCAGGCGATGCCAGTCCTTCGACTCCAATAGGGATTAATTTGCCTAATGCCGATTGGATTAGGAGGGACTATGGGTCAAAATCTGTCTCATTAAGCAATATTGTGCACTCATATAATGTGATGAGTAATACCAGTGGTATGCTTGATGAGTTTGCTTTTGGTGATGATGTGAAAAAACGAATCAGAGCGTACGGAAACTTATCTTCCGATTTACATACCGATATGCATGAATGTATCGGTCATGCTTCAGGACAGATTAATCCGGGAGTAGAAACTCCTGATAAAACTTTAAAAACCTATGCTTCTACCTTAGAGGAAGCCAGAGCAGATTTAGTTGCATTATATTATGTTATGGATCAAAAACTGGTTGATATTGGTGTGATGCCGAGTTTAGAAGTAGGGAAGGCCGAATACGATAGCTATATTATGAATGGGCTCATTTCCCAGCTTACGCGTATTAAACCCGGACATAATCTGGAAGAGGCACATATGCGTAACAGACAACTTAATGCCATGTGGGTTTATGAAAAGGGAAAGAAAGATAATGTAATTGAGTTTGTTAAGCAAAACGGAAAGACTTACACTAAAATTAACGACTATCAGAAACTGAGGGTTCTTTTTGGCGATTTGTTACGGGAAATACAAAGAATAAAATCGGAAGGCGATTATCAGGCAGGGAAAAATCTGGTAGAGAATTATGGTGTAAAAGTAGATCAGTCTTTATTAAAAGAAGTATTGGAAAGGTTCGCTAAACTGAATGTGAAACCTTACAAAGGCTTTATACAGCCCAGGCTAGTTCCTGTATTTAAAAATGAAGAAATTGTAGATGTGCAGGTTACCTATCCGACATCGTTCTTTGAGCAGATGATGGATTATGCCAAGAACTATTCCTATCTGCCTGCATTGAATTAGTAATTTACCAATTAAACCATATAAAGCTGTTGTGAGCATAAACCCATTGATATCAAAGGTTCTGCTCGCAACGGCTTTTTTATTGCAGATTAAGTATTAAAAAAGTTACTCAATATCAATTATAAAAGCGACTTAGATCATATTGCATTTAGATGAATAGGTTAAATTTGCAATTATTTTTTTTAACCAAAGGATATGTAAATTATTATTGATGATAAGATCTGAATTTTATTATAGTCTCTTAGATAAGTTGAGTATTGTTGCAATAACAGACAGGCAGGGAAAGATAGTTTATGCGAATGATAAATTCTGTGAAATATCAAAATATAGTAAAGAGGAGCTTATTGGCTCGAGTCATCAGATTGTTAATTCCGGTTATCATCCAACATCTTTTTTTAAAGAGTTGTGGGAAACAATTTCTTCGGGAGAGCTATGGCGTGGAGAAATTAGAAACAAAGCAAAGGATGGATCTATTTATTGGGTAGACACTTTTATTATTCCAGAAATGGATGAAAGCCATAAGATACAGAATTATTATTCTATCCGTATAGATATTACTAAAAGAAAACAGCAGGAATTCGAACTTCTCAGACGAAAAGAAGAGCTGGAGGAAATTGCTTTGATGCAGTCTCATCAGGTTAGGAGACCGGTTGCCAATATACTGGGATTAATAGATCTTTTTGAGTATCAAAAACTGAGCGATCATAATGCTTCTATATACGATATGCTAAAGCGGAGCATTAATGAATTAGAGGGTTCTATCAAAGATATCGTTGAGAAAGCTGAGTAAAAATCAATTATCTTTGTGCCATGTCTATACACGCAGAAGATACAATTGTAGCGCTAGCTACTCCAGTAGGTGCAGGAGCAATAGGAGTCATCAGATTATCGGGACCAGATGCTATCACAATAACCAATAAAGTTTTTAGAGGGAAAAATCTGGAAGAGCAGGATTCGCATACTGTACACTTCGGAACTATCCGCGAAGGAGATCTGATTGTAGACGAAGTTTTGGTGACTTTATTTATCGCACCAAAATCATACACTAAAGAGAACATTGTAGAGATCAGCTGTCACGGTTCGTCTTACATTATTGAAAGTATCATCAAGTTGATGATTAAAAATGGTGCCAGGGGAGCTAAGCCGGGAGAATTTACTTTAAGAGCATTTCTGAATGGTGGTTTAGATCTTTCTCAGGCAGAAGCAGTAGCCGATTTAATAGCATCCAGCTCAGAAACTTCTCACCAATTGGCAATGAAACAGATGCGTGGTGGTTTTTCCAACGAGCTGAAAAACCTGCGCGATCAATTGATTCATTTTGCTTCCATGATTGAACTTGAACTGGATTTCTCTGAGGAAGATGTTGAATTTGCCAACAGAGATCAGTTAAAGCAGTTAATTCTGGATATTCAAAAGGTTTTGGATAAACTGATTATGTCTTTTGATCAGGGAAATGTTCTGAAAAATGGTGTGCCCGTGGTTATCGCAGGTAAACCTAATGTCGGTAAATCTACACTTCTCAATGTGTTACTAAACGAGGAAAGAGCCATTGTTTCTGACATTGCCGGAACAACCCGCGATACCATAGAAGACGAAATCAACATTAAAGGTGTCATTTTCCGATTTATAGATACAGCTGGTATTCGTGAAACAGAAGATGTAATAGAAGCGGAGGGAGTTGAGCGTACTTTAGCAAAAATCAAACAAGCAAGATTACTGGTTTATCTGGCAGACCCGATACAAGATGATATTGATGCGGTAAAGCAACAATTAGCCGAAGTAAAAGCTTACAATATACCATATTTGCTGGTTGTAAATAAAAAGGATTTACTGGATACTGAACAGCTTGAAGCTTACGGTAAGTTGGAGCCATTATTCATATCTGCCAAGAACAATTCGGGTATAGAAGAACTGCAGAATAAGCTATTGGAGATTGTGAATCTGGCCAATCTAAATTCTGAAGATGTAATGGTAAGCAATATCCGACACGTAGAAGCATTGCAAAAAACAAACGAAGCTTTAATAAGAGTTTTGTATGGTATAGATAATCCGGTCGCTTCGGATTTTCTGGCGATGGATATCAGGCAATCCTTATATCATTTAGGTGAGATTACCGGGGAAGTGACTACGGATGATTTGTTGGATAATATATTTAGTAAGTTTTGTATCGGAAAATAGGATGTCAAAATAAATCTATATAAATAGCATTTAAAGCCCTTTTAGGGCTTTTTTGTTGGTTTTGATGTTTTTTGATTCAATTTGTGCTTTTTTTACCTCAAATTATTAATTTGTGTTTTTAAACCAAAGAAGGCGTACCTTATTTTTATCTTAAAAAGCTCATAATCCTATTTTTGATATTGTTTTATTTTCTCATCACTGCCATCACCATCCTCAATTGATACAAGAGAAAATTATATTTAAAAAATGATGGGAGTTTTTCCCATTTACAGCTCTTTGATATAAACCAATCAGAAAAATATTTCTAATGAAGAAGCAAAAAAGTAAATTCCTAGCCTACGTATTTTTATTTATTTTGAATATTGCTAGTAGCTCGTGTGCTGATCGGGATAATGATTTTGTAGATAAAAGTTTTGATACGGCAAAACCTTTATACCTAAATCTTTTAGAGGTTACCAATGGGAATTTTAAAGATTATCCACATTCTTTAAATGAAGATAGTACAATCAAATATCTTCAGATAGATGAATGGACTGGTGGTTTTTGGCCGGGTATTTTATGGTTTATGTATAATCATACCAAAGAAGAGAAATGGAAAGAAGCTGCTTTACAATGGACACATTCTTTGGAAAGCAATCAGTACAACACCAGTCACCATGATATTGGGTTTATGATGTTCTGTAGCTATGGTAATGCTTTAAATTATGTTAATCATCCAAAATATCAGGATATATTAATCCAGTCGGCAAAATCACTAACCAAAAGATATTCTCCAATTGTTGGAAGCATCCAATCTTGGAACGTCAGAAAATCTAAAGGAGATATTAATCTTTGGGAATATCCTGTGATTATGGATAATATGATGAATTTGGAGTTGTTGTTTTATGCTTCCAAAGTTACTCATGATCCTTTTTTTAAACAAGTAGCAATTAATCACGCCATAAAAACAATGGAAAATCACTTAAGAAAAGATCATAGCTCTTACCACGTAGTAAACTATGATCCAAATACGGGGAAAGTATTGCATAAGCAAACTTTACAGGGCTTTTCTGACGAATCTACCTGGGCAAGAGGGCAAGCTTGGGGAATTTATGGTTTTACTACAGTTTATAGGGAGACCAAGGATGATCGTTTTTTGCAAACAGCAATGAATATGGCAGACTTTTTCTTGGATCATCCGAATTTACCAAAAGATAAAATTCCATATTGGGATTTTAATGTTGGACAACCTGGATTTTATCCAGACTGGGATTTTGATGCCAATCGATTCAAAGAAACACCAAGAGATGCTTCTGCTGCCGCAATAGCAAGTTCTGCCTTATTAGAATTAAGTACATACGTAGAAAGTAAGCATAAATCAAAGTATTACAATGCAGCAGTTGTAATGTTAAAATCGTTAAGTAGCGATGTTTATTTGAACACAGATAATAATAATCCATATTTTTTATTAAAGCACAGTACGGGCAATTTACCAAGCAATAGAGAAATTGATGTTCCTTTAATTTATGCAGATTATTATTTCTTAGAAGCTTTAACCAGACTCAAAAATATGAAATAACATATTTTATGAACCTTGTCAATTTTTTTAATACAATAAAAATGCGTCTAAAGTATATTCTTCTTTTAGTAATTGTTAGTGTACTGAAATGCCATGCATTTTCCCAGGAGATAACCAAAAAGTCAATTGTAATTCAAGTAATGACTTATAATATACATCATGCTAATCCACCGGCAAAAGAACATGTAATAGATATCGATGCTATAGCAAGAACTATTGCAGATACAGGAGCAGATATTGTTGCTTTGCAGGAAGTGGATGTACACACGAAAAGAAGCGGTTATATCAATGAAGCAGAGATTTTAGCGAAGAAACTAAATATGCATGTGTTTTTTTCAAAAGCTATAGATTTTGATGAAGGAGAGTATGGTTTAGCTATACTTTCCAAATTCAAGATAGAAGACCCCCGATCTATTCGGCTAAGCAGCGTAGCAGATACAAGTGCAGAACCTCGTATTTTACAGCTTGTTACTTTAAAAATTGCTAAAACTACTTCTTTCTTATTCGCTAATACCCATTTAGATGTTTTAGAGACAGGTAACAGATTATTGCAGGCTAAACAAATTACAGAACTGGTAAGAAGCCAGAATTTACCAATGATTATTGCTGGCGACTGGAATGATACTATCACAAGCAAAACATTGGATATAATGGATGGTGAATTTACAAGGTCTTGTGAAATTTGTCCGGTTACTTGTCAAGAAGATGAAAAAGCTATAGATTTTATAGCCTATAGTAAGTCATCTTTGTTCAAAATAAAAAAGCATACTGTTTTTAGTGAGAATAACTCTTCAGATCATTACCCTGTGCTCGCAGAAATTGCAATTGATTAATTTTTAGCGTATAAATTAGCGTTTATGGTGTTGAAATGTTGAAAATTTAGATATGAAAAAATTGCATTATTTAAAATAATCAATATTTTTGATTACATTCTAATGATGCTTTCCAGAAATAATAAAGAAACCGATAAACTATTGTTGCAGCAAATAAAATCCAATGATATAGCTGCATTCGATTCTCTTTATGATAAATATTGGGAGCAAGTATATAGAGCAGCTTATAAACGCTTAAAGGATCCGGACTATGCCAAAGATATCACTCAGGATATTTTTCTTCATATATGGCAAAAGAGAGCCGAGATAGAAATAGACAATTTTGCACCATACTTATTTACCGCTGTAAAAAACAATGTCTTTAAGTGGATGGAAAAGGAGCAAAAAACTACACCAATATCCGATATTATTGCCGAATTAAAAGAAACCAAAGAGCAAGCTGATGCAGAAATTCTGAGAAAAGAATTTATAGTGAAATATGAAGCTTTGGTAGATACATTAACGGAAGCTCAACAAAAGATTTTCAGAATGCGTTTTCATGATGATATGAGTACGAAAGAAATTTCCGAGAAGCTCAATATCAGTCGTAAAACTGTGCAAAACCAGTTGGCAAAGAGTATGTTGCAGTTGAGGTCCTCTTTTGAAGTACTATATTTTGTTATGCTGTTTCACTTCTATAAATAAAAAAATAAAATTTCCGTGGGACTTTTTACGCTTTTACGCTCTTTACCATTAAAGGCTAATAATAGCCATAAATAGTAATGAATAAGAAAGCATTATTAGAGCTTGTAGAAAAATACAATAAAGGAGTTGCAACAGAACGGGAAAGAGCATTTCTGGAGGCATATTATAAATTATTTGATTTAAGTGATGATGGATTGGAAGCCATGCATGAAACAGAAAGGTTAAGGCTGAAAGATAGCATGCGTGACTATTTACATCAAAATATAGTCATAGAGGAAGTTATACTACCAAAGTTAAAGGTCTCTTATTGGAAATGGGCTGCAGCAGCAGTACTTCTTATTGCCTTTACGATTACAATCCAGTTTATACAGCAGTCCGGTAAAAAGGAGTTAAACACTAAAAATAGTGTCGATTCATTGATTGTTCCAGGTTCAAACCAGGCAGTATTAACTTTGGCTAACGGAAGCAATATTGTCTTGAATGACAAAGCAGAAGGAACTTTGTCAAACGAAAGTGGTGTTATTATCAGTAAGAATAATGATGGACTTTTAACCTATGAAATTACAGAAAATGCATTAGCTTCTATAAATACATTAACGACGCCACGTGGGGGACAGTATCAGTTAATTCTTTCAGACGGAACAAAAGTTTGGCTTAATGCTGATACGAAAATTACTTTTCCAACTAGATTTAAAGGCGAAGAGCGCCGTGTAGATATCGTAGGTGAAGCATATTTTGAAGTAGCAAAAAATAAGTATAAGCCATTTAAAATACATACCCAAAACCAAATTATAGAAGTTTTAGGTACACATTTCAATGTTAATTCTTATGTCGAAGATGAAACCGCCAAGACTACACTTTTGGAAGGAAGCATAAAAGTAAGCTTATTAGGCAATAGTAAATCTGGTGAAATTCTTAGTCCGGGAGAGGCAGCTATTTTATCTAAAAAGACATCGAATTTGAATGTCGTATCTTCTGATACCGAGATGGATATTGCCTGGAAAAACGGTTATTTTAAATTTAATAATACAGACATGCGCAGCCTTATGTCTCAGGTTGCACGGTGGTATAATGTCGATGTTGAATATAGAGGTGAAATCACGAAAGATTTATTTGGTGGAAAGCTTAAGAGAAGTAATAACATTCAGGAAATCTTGCGTATTCTGGAATTAAGCAATATTGATGTGGAAATAGACGGAAGAACAATTATAGTATCAAATAAACCTTAAACCAAATATTGAAAATATGGATAAATATTAACACCTCATGGCTATTAAACAAAAAACCGGAGTGCGCTAACACAGCCGGCTTTTAATTTTTCCTTACGGAAAAGAGTTTAGATTAAAGCCCAAAAGAACATCTGACAGTTATCTCGAATTATTAACCAAACTTGACAAAAGTATGCAATTAAAACTTTATGGCGAAATCTATACAAGTAGATTTACCCGTATCCAATTGTTTCTCAGGATGAAACTAACAATTATTTTATTAATTATCGGTTGTTTGCAAATCAATGCAAAAAGCTTTTCTCAAAATATCAGTTTGAAGGGGAAAGATTTATCTCTGGAAAAAGTATTAACTGAGATAGGGAAACAGAGTGGATATTATTTTTTTTATAAATCAAATGAAATACTGCTGGCAAAGCCAGTTACTATAGATTTTAAAGATGTAAGTATTCAAAAGGCTTTATCTGAAAGTTTTAAAGATCAGCCGTTTGAATATTCTATAGACAATAAAACCATTGTTGTCAATAAAGTAGTGATTAAGTCGGAAAAACCATCACTGCAACAGAAAGAGGTAAAAGGTAGGGTAGTCGATGAAGACAATATGGCATTGCCGGGAGCTTCTATAAAAGTAAAAGGTTCTACTAAAGGAACTATGACAGATGTAAATGGGAATTTTACATTGACAGGGCTTACAGGAAATGAGACTATACAAATTAGTTTCACTGGTTTCGCAACTCAGGAGATAAATATTGCAGGGCAAACCAATATTCCGATAAAACTAAAAGTAGATAGTCAGGGGCTAAACACAGTAGTAGTTGTAGGTTATGGTACGCAGCAGCGTAAAGACATTACAGGTTCAATAAGCTCATTAAGTGCGCAAAAAATCAAAAATCAGGCGGTAGTAAGTTTAGATAACGCTATGGCTGCTCAAATGGCAGGTGTACAGGTTACGCAGGCAACAGGTGCACCAGGAGGCGGTTCTACAGTAAGAATTAGAGGTGCTGGTTCTTTAAGTGCGGGTAACGAGCCGTTGTACGTTGTAGATGGTTTTCCAATAACCAATGATTTTAATCAAAGAAATAATCCGCTAAATACTATTAATCCATCAGATATTGATAATATTCAGGTCTTAAAAGATGCATCAGCAACGGCGATATATGGTTCAAGAGGTTCTAACGGAGTTGTTATTATAACTACAAAATCTGGTAAATCCGGTGTTTCAAAAATAGATGTCAGTTTGAATACAGGAGTGCAACAGGTAGAAAGAACTTTGGATGTTTTAAATGCCAGAGAGTTTGCAAACTATATTAACGAATCAAGAAATAATGCATGGGTAAATCTGGCTCCAGGTAATTCGGCATCTGATCCTAATTCTGCCCGTACCAATAATGTGATGTATCGTTTACCTGCTATTTTTGCAGATCCGGATGCTTTGGGAGAAGGTACAAATTGGCAAAATGAAATATTCAGAACTGCTCCAATGAGCAATTATCAGCTGAATTTTTCTGGCGGAAATGAGAAAACTAAATATTTTGTTTCCGGAGGTTACCTTACTCAAGAGGGCATCATCCTAAATTCGGATATGAAGCGATATTCTTTCCGTGTCAACGTAGAATCTCAGGTGAATAAAAGAGTAAGAGTCGGAGCCAATATTACTCCGTCCTATACTTTTTCTAATCAGAGTCTGGCAGAAGGAAACTGGCAAGGAGGAGGTATTATCCAATCGGCGTTAACAGCAGGACCTCACATGAGTCCATATGATGCAGACGGTAACTATACTAAAATTACCGGACAGGGAATAGGAACCAGTGAAGTAGATAATCCTGTCAAAATAGCAAAGGAATATTTCCATCAACAAGGAACTATGCGTTTGCTTGGTACCGCCTTCACAGAAATAAACATTATAAAAGATCTAAAATTTAAAGCATTGGTAGGTGCTGATATCAGAAATTTCAGAGAGCAGATTTTTAATCCTTCTATTATTAATCCCAATAGCGTTAATCCAACAAAAATTCCAACAGCAAACAACAATACTTTAGAAAGTCGGAATTGGCTGTCGGAATTTACCTTGAGCTATAATAAGAAAATCAATAAGCATTCTTTCGATGGATTATTGGGATACACCATTCAAAAAGAAAATATCGAGTTTAACTCTATCAGTGCTACAAATTTTCCTAACGATCAGATTAAGACGATTAGTGCTGCAGGTTTAATTTCAAACGCTACAGCAACAAGGGAGGAGTGGGCTTTGCTTTCTTATTTGGCTCGTATAAACTATAGTTATGATAATAAGTACTTATTAACAGCAACATTCAGAACAGACGGCTCTTCTCGTTTTGGTTTTGACAATAGATTTGGTGCTTTCCCTTCCATTTCATTGGGATGGAGAGTTTCTGAAGAAAACTTCATGAAAGATATCAGTTGGCTTTCTGAGCTTAGATTAAGGACTAGTTATGGTTTAACCGGAAACAATTTTATTAGTAATTACGGTGCTATAGCATTAACCGTAGCAGATAATTATCCTTTAGGAGGAAGTGGGGGTACGGTTAACAACGGTATCAGGTTAAACGGAATAGGAAACTCTTTATTGGGGTGGGAGAAAAACAAGCAACTGGACTTAGGTTTGGAGTTGGGTTTTCTTAAGCACAGAATCGCTGTATCGTTAGACTATTACAATAAAAGAACGTCAGATCTATTGTTGAATGTTCCGGTACCTACGTTGACAGGTTATACCAATGCATTGCAAAATATTGGAGAAATAGAGAATAAAGGGTTCGAATTTACCTTAACAAGTAGAAATCTGGTAAAAGACTTTAAGTGGACAACAGATTTCAATTTTTCTACCAATAACGTAAAAGTATTGGCTTTAGGGCCTGATGGTTCTCGTATTTTGGCGAGACAAACAACATTTGCTGCAGGTAATACACATATAACAGAAATTGGTTCGGCACCTGGTTCTTTCTTTGGTTACAAGGTAATTGGTGTGTACCAAAATGCGGATGACGTAGCCAACAGTCCAAGTCTTCCGACATCTAAACCTGGACAGTTAAAATTTGCTGATATTAATGGTGACGGAGAAATTACTGCTGATGATAGAACAAATATTGGAAATCCTTTTCCTGATTTTACCTATGGTATGACAAATACTTTTGCATATAAAGGCTTTGATTTTTCCTTTACATTGCAAGGTGTACAAGGTTTTGAAGTATTGAATGCCGCAAGAAGATTTTATGGTAATTATGCCGGTTCATACAATGTATTGAGAAGTACAGTAAATGCTTGGAAATCGGAAGCCCAGCCTGGAGATGGAAAAACCCCTCAGTTAGACCGTAATTTTAATGCTTTGGGAATAGCCTCCGTAGTTAACAATGCTACATCGGCATTTATAGAAGACGGTTCATTCTTAAGGGTTCGAAATATCACATTAGGATATAATTTGCCAGCATCGGTATTAAGAACTTTGAAAGTCTCTAATGCAAGGTTGAGTTTTACAGTACAAAATGCCTTTACATTCACTAATTACGAAGGTTACAATCCCGAAGTTAGTGTAGAAGGAGCAAATCCTTTAATGCCGGGAGTCGACTCTGGAGGTTATCCCCTGGCTCGTACATTTATGTTTGGTTTAAACTTTGGATTCTAAGAAAATGATTGATATGAAAAATATTAAAACAATATTTGCTGCATACGCTTTCGTGATATTCTCGGCAAGCAGTTGTACAAAAGACTTTTTAGATCTTGCACCTAT
The DNA here is from genome assembly GCF_040392825.1 of Pseudopedobacter sp. NCBI lineage: Bacteria > Pseudomonadati > Bacteroidota > Sphingobacteriia > Sphingobacteriales > Sphingobacteriaceae > Pseudopedobacter > Pseudopedobacter sp. The sequence goes on along the minus strand of NZ_JBEBVH010000037.1, from coordinate 4,453 downwards.
CTCTCAGCAAAACGGGAATAATTTTTATAAAACCGGAGAAGATATGAAAAATGCCTTAACTGCTGCATACGGAGGTTTGCAGTATGGAGGTTTATATTATTCTTCTATGCATATTATTGGAGAGTTGAGATCTGACAATACAGAAATTACCAATCCCAATGCAGGCTCAGATCTTGTTGCGGTAGATGACTTTCAAAATATCCCGACGACGTCCATTAGTAGTAATACATGGGCGGGACATTATCAGGCTATTCAATCTGTCAACATTGTATTGGAAAAGATTCAAGCAGTAGAGATGGATGAAAACTTAAAGGCCAGATATATTGGTGAAGCCAAGTTCTTGAGAGGGTTAATGTACTTTAACCTTGTTCGGGTTTATGGGGCAGTACCTTTGGTTTTAAAAATGATAAATAATCCTCAGGAAGGTTACACTTACGGTAGGGAATCTGTAGATAGGGTCTACAATCAGATTATTACAGATTTAACAGATGCAGAAACTGCTTTGCCTTATGAATATGTAGGAGCCGATATAGGCAGAGCAACTAAAGGTGCTGCTATGTCTTTGTTAGGAAAAGTATACCTGACCCAAAAAAGATGGGATTTAGCGGCAAATAAATTAAAAGAAGTAATAGACAATCAGGTATTAACAAAATATCAGATATTGCCTAATTATGCCAATATATTTGGCGCAGCCAATGAAAATAATAAAGAATCTATTTTTGAAGTGCAGTTTAAGGGAGGTGTTTCAGGAGAAGGAAGTCCGTTTACCAATCAGTTTGCTCCAATAGGTTCTGGCACCGCAGTTGTGAGCGTTGGAAATCCTTTGGGACAAAATATTCCAACAGCAGATATGGCCAATGCATACGAAGCAGGAGATGTAAGAAAAGCAATTTCTATGCGTACAAGTTATGTGCTTGCAGGAAATACAGTACAACATAATTACATCGCTAAATATTCAGGTACTCCGGCCGCAAGTCTTGACAGCGACGTAAACTGGATAGTGTTAAGATATGCAGATGTTTTATTGATGTATGCAGAAGCACTAAATGAACAGGGCTATGTTCCCGATGGACTCGCCTTTACTTACCTGAATCAGATAAGAAATAGAGCAGGTTTATTAAGCAAAACCAGTAATAACCCTGATGTATCTTTACAATTGCCAGATCAAGCTTCATTTAGGTTAGCAGTGGAAAAAGAAAGACGTGTGGAATTAGCTTTTGAAGGACACCGTTGGTTTGATTTGGTAAGAACAGATAGAGCTCTTACGGTGATGTCGAGTAAGGGAATGCAGATACATCATACGATATTTCCAGTGCCTCAGAGTCAGATAGATATAAATCCAGGCCCAATATATCAAAATCCAGATTACCCTAATTAGTAAGAGTATTCTTTTTTTGAGCACAGGGTATCCGGGAAGAGATATTGATTTTATGAAATGAGGATGTCTGAAAGACTAGAGATCTAGTCTTTCAGATGTATTTGGTGAAAAGACATTTTCCGGATCGCCCTGTTTAATATTCCTTTATACAATAAGTTTATAGCTATTCATTATGAAAAGAGCAATCTGCCTTCTTTTGATACTTATTACTGCTTGTAATTTGCAGGCACAGGAACCATTAACATTAAACATAAAAGACGATGGTTACCGTGGGCTTTGGTATAGCAACCAGCCTTCTAATGATAAATATGTGTATAAATATAGTGGAGGATTAGCAACTTATCCTGCCAATCATTACCCAATATCTGTTTATGCAAAAGAAGTTGATAAAACATTTTTTTGTTACGGAGGTACAGATAAATCGGGGAATACGTTGTTGCATGTAGTCTCTTATTATGATCACAAAACCAAACAAGTACCTAAGCCAACGGTTGTATTAGACAAAAAAACAAATAATGCCCACAATAATCCGGTAATGAATATAGATGATGAAGGCTATATCTGGATTTTTTCTACGGCACATGCCGATCACATGCCTGCATACATACACAAAAGTGTGAAACCTTATGATATCAATGAGTTTAAGCGGATTTTTCCTACGAAAATTGTTGACGGTGAAAAAGTACCAATGAATAACTTTTCTTATTTGCAAACATGGCGTCAGAAAGGGAAAGGGTTTTTGAACCTCTTTACTCATTATGATAGAAAGGTAATACCCAATCAACCGTCAAAACCGAGGCGAAGTATTGGTTATATGACAAGCAAAGACGGTGTAGATTACTCCGAATGGAAAGATATTGCGATTATAGAAGAAGGACATTACCAAACGAGTGGGGGTTATTTAGATCAAAAGATAGGTACTTCATTCAATTTTCATCCTATAAAAGAGGGAGAAAACGGATTGAATTATAGAACCAATTTATATTATCTGGAAACGAAAGACATGGGGCGGACATGGAATATTGCAGATGGCAGTACGATAGCGCTTCCATTAACAGAAAGTAGAAACAAGGCTTTGGTTAAAGATTACCAATCATTGGGCTTAAATGTATATATCAACGATTTAGCTTATGATAAAAAAGGAAACCCTGTTATTCTGTACGTAACCAGCAAAGGTTTCCAGTCTGGACCAGAACAAGGACCAAGAAAATGGACGATAGCCAGATATACTGGCAGCTCATGGGAAATAATTCCTGTAACAACGTCAGGTAGTAATTACGATATGGGTTCGCTATATATTGATGAAAAAGGTGTTTGGCGAATAGTTGGGCCGACAACATCAGGTCCACAAGCATACAATACCGGGGGAGAGATGGTGCTTTGGACAAGTAAGAATGAAGGAAAAACATGGAAAAGTAAAGCACTTACGTCCAATAGCCAATTTAACCATTCCTATGCTCGTCGTCCGGTGAACGTACATAATGGTTTTTATGCTTTTTGGGCAGATGGGCATGGGAGACAGAAATCGGAATCGCGTTTGTATTTTTCAGATAAAAGAGGAAATGTGTACAGGCTTCCCGAACAAATGACTACTGATTTTGCAAAGCCAGAAAAGTTAAAGAAAGCAAAAAGATAGGGATGAAGCATTTCATATTTACTTTTAATACTGTTTACTTGTGTTTCCTGTAATCTACGAGGCCTATCCTCATTTTAATAATGACGATTTTGTTCGAGATTTTTTGAAGGAAGATAAAATTTAAGTTATGGGATTTATAAAAATAGTAGGTCTTTTTGTGTTCAGTTTGTGTTTTAGTCATATTAAGGCGCAAGACAAAGGCAAATTCACAGATCATGGACCACAATTAACGGCTTCCATGATACAGGGAAGTATTTTTGTAACTTCTGCGAATGGAGATGAGCTAGTTTATACTGTTGTTAGAGGTGAACCTGCTCATTTATTGGCCTATGACGTAAAAACAAAGGAACTGAAATTAGACAAAGCATTGGGAGATGCGGATGGTGTTTGGGATATGGCGCAATCTACTGATGGAACGTTGTATATCCCCGGAGCTAGCGGAAGTTTGTTTAAACACTTTCCGGGCACACAAGAAGTTGTCGATTTAGGAATAGCGCTAAAAGGAGAAACCTATTTATGGAATTTAACAGCGGGAAAAGACGGCGAGGTATTTGGTGCTACTTATCCCGGCTGTAGGATTTTTAGATACCACCCAAAAGATGGTTTTTCCGATGTGGCTCAAGGACCTTTGGTTGCTAGTGAAAATTATGTAAGAAGTTTAGCCTATCATGCAAAAACAGGCTTGCTGTATGCAGGCGTAGGTTCTCATGCTCATCTTTTGGAAATAGATCCCTTAAAGGGTACAAAAAAAGAAATACTCCCAAGAAAATATCAAGATAAGGAGTTTGTTTATAGTCTGGAAATTATACCAGGTAGAAATGGAAATGACCGTTTGTTTGTGTTGCTTACTTCTGGGAATATTACTTTGGTTTATAACTTGAAGACCAGGAAATTTGAACAGGAGATTACCGAAATGGATATGAAAGCAATTATTGCACATCCTAAAACGAAAGAGGTCTATTATACTTCAAAATCTAATCTGAAACGTTTCAATACAGAAAAATCTGTCAGCACCGCTAAACAATTAGGGGAAGGGCTAGGAAGTGCCAATGCTTTTGGATGGGGTAAGGATAATGATCTTTATTTTATTACAAGCGGCGCAAATCTGGTTCAGTTTAACACAAAAACAAATAAGATTGTTAAAACATTATTAAATATACCCGGACAACCTATTCCTATTAATGCTATTTTGGTTGGTCCTGACGAAAAAGTATGGACAGGAGGGTACCTTGCAGGTGGGCATGCAGTTTATGATCCCCGCACAGGTGTTACTACAAAACATCTCGGGTTGGAACAAACCGAAGGGATGACAGGGCATAATGATAATATATATTTTGGTATATACCCGAAAGGTCAGTTTTATCAATATAACACAAAGGCAACTTGGGATTTGAAGAATCACAACCCGAAGAAGGTTGCTCAAATACCAGAACAAAGCA
>NZ_JBEBVH010000036.1:0-22173 GCF_040392825.1 Pseudopedobacter sp. | reverse complement strand
GACATTGATATATTGGTATCAAAAATGGTTAAACTCTTAATTCATATTATAAAACACCTAAAGTAAATGTGTAAAGAATATAATTATAACCATTAACTGGCATAACTGAATATTGGCGCTATAGTTGGAATATTTTTCTGAAGATTCCTTTCATATTTAATAGCCATGGTCAAATCCAGCCAATTATTATTTACATCTCTAATTAACTTCTCTTTTTGCGCTCTGGTAAATTTATTAATATCCTGAAATCTCTGATGAGCAGTAATTTCTGAGTTAAACTCTTCAAAATACACCAAACTGCTTAACTTTTTATTGGCATTGAATAAACTAGGCATTTTAGCATAAAACTCCATTGTTTTAATCAGGTCGGAACTTATACCAACATGTAAAGTAGCCCTGTTTGCATCTGTAACTATAAAAACTATATTCTTCATAACGCACATCTAAAAATTATTTAATATTATTTTTAGTAAACCAATATTTATTACTAATTTTATTGGCACAATAATACTAACAATTTTAGTAAAAACAAATTTATTTTTAATAATGGGTAGAATCTCTGATAATTTAAAATACTTAAGGAAGAAAAAGGGCCTTACACAACAGCAATTCGCTGATGCTATGGAAATTAAAAGATCTCTTGTTGGAGCTTATGAAGAAGACAGGGCCGAACCCAAATACGATTTACTAAAAAAAATAGCAGAATATTTTGAAATTAGTATTGATGATTTCATCAATGAAAAAATCAATGATAAATGGTCTCCCAAACCTAAAGGTGATCCGTCTAACCTTAGAGTATTAAGCATTACGGTAGATAAAGACGATAAGGAAAATATAGAATTTGTTCCTGTAAAAGCCAGTGCTGGCTATTTAAATGGCTATGGTGATCCAGAATATGTTTCTGAATTACCAAAATTCTCTTTGCCTATGTTTAATCAGGGAACTTACAGAGCATTTGAGATTAAAGGGGATTCTATGCTCCCTCTTCCTTCAGGATCTATTATTATTGCAGAATATGTAGAAAACTGGAATGGTTTAAAAATTGGTGATACAGCAATTATCTTAAGCAAAAACGAAGGCGTTGTATATAAAAGGATTTCCAGCAAGTTTAAATCAGATAAAGGCATTAAGTTGTCTTCTGATAATCCTATATATGAGCCATACATTATTGAAGCTGAAGATATTTTGGAAATATGGCAGGCTAAAGCGTTTATTTCAACAGAGCTTCCTCAACCTACTCCAGAGCCAACAATGGAAAGTTTAACAGCCATGATGGCACAGATGCAAAAATCTATTGTTCAGCTACAACAAGGCAAATAATTTTTACAGGCGCTGTAAAATACTTGAGAATACAAAAGATCACCAAATTTTGGGATACTAACATAGAACCTCAACTGGTGATCTTTTTGCAGATCTTCTGCATAATCTAATTTACAACTGCGTCCCTATGCTCCACATATTTCCCGCAAAGTCTTTAAATGTAGCTCGCCTATCCGGATATTCATCACGTTCTCTTGGTTTTTCAACTATTTCACAACCTGCTTTAATAGCCTTTTCAAATGTTTCGTCGACATGAGGCACATAAACATGCATAACCAAAGGAACTGGTAAAAATTGCTCAGTAGAATCGCCTATCATTATAACCGAATCGTCTATTTGTATTTCTGTATGCATTATTGTTCCATCTGGTATGTCATATCGCCTAAGTTCTTTTGCATCAAAAATTAGCTTCAGCAAATCAATCAATTTTTGGGCTCCGTTAACAATAAAGTAAGGTGAAACCGAATTGTATCCTGCTGGTTTAAATTGCTTATCCATATACTTATCTTATTAAATTGTATTTGAACCTTTTACAAATAAACAACACATATATTATACCGTTTTTTACAGCATAACTATTTACAAAAAAAACCAATGCGTTTACATTGGCTTTGAGAAGGCTTTTGGAGATCTATTATTCACCTCTCCTTTTTTATATATAACTAGCGGATCTGCCCATCTCCGGTAACAAACCACTTTTCAGTAACTAATTTTTCCAAAGCAAAAGGGCCTCTTGCATGTAGTTTTTGAGTGGATATGCCTATTTCGGCTCCTAAACCAAATTCGCCGCCATCAGTAAATCTGGTAGATGCGTTAGAATAAACTGCTGCTGCATCTATATCGTTCATGAACCGGTCTATTTTGCCCTGATCTTTAGAAACGATGGCTTCGGAATGCTTAGAAGAATGTTCTGTGATATGGTTGATAGCTTCATCAAAACTATCGACAACTTTTACGGAACATTTAAAATCTAAAAACTCTCTTCCAAAATCTTCAGGTTTTGCATGCTGTAAATAGGAATATCCTACTTCATCAAGAACTTTAAAAGATCTGTCATCTGCGAAAATTTCTACATTATAGGCAGCAAGCTTTGGCGCTACTTTCTTTAATAAATCCGAAGCAACCTGTTGGTCAACAACAATACTGTCCAGAGAATTACAAACTGAAGGTCTGGTTACTTTTGCATTTGTAATAATGTCTGCCGCTTTGTCTAAATCTCCCGTTTCTTCAACATAGGTATGACAAACCCCTGCCCCTGTCTCAATTACCGGTACTTTAGAGTTTTCTCTTACAAAATCAATTAACTGTTGTGATCCCCTGGGAATTATAATATCAACATATTTGGTAGCACTAAGTAACTCGGCAACAAACTCACGTTCTACAGGTAATAACTGCACAATGTTTTCATCTACCTGATGTCTTTTCAAAACAGATTTGATAATATCAATCAAACAAATATTGGTATGATAAGCATCAGAACCACCTCTTAATACACAAACATTTCCAGACCTGATACATAAGGCAGCTACATCGATGGTTACATTTGGTCTGGATTCATAAATTACACCAACCACTCCCAGTGGAACTGTTTTTTTCTGAACGTGTAATCCATTTTTCAAAACCCTATCCGAAATAATTTTATTGGTAGGATCTTCCAGTACTGCAACTTCTTTCAGACTATCTGCTAATCCCTTAATTCTATCTGAATTTAAAAGCAATCTGTCTTTTTTAGGATTACCATTATCCATCTTTGCCAGATCTTTTACATTTTCTGCAATAATCCTATCGGTATGCAATAAAAGTTCATTGGCTAAATCGTTCAATATTTCTTCTTTTTTAGAGGCAGAGATATTTTTGATTACCCTGGTTGCCTCTGAAGCCGATTTTAATATATGATTTATAGTTTCCATGCTTCCAATTATAATAACACAATATCATCGGCATGTGCCAACTCAATATTCTGTTTACTTTCTACTGTTTTTAAAATTTTTGAATCTATTTTTGCTTTTGCTACAGCGATAACGATATTTTTTTCATTAAGAATTTGAATAACTTCTCCCGATTCGAAATCCCGCAGTAAAGACTTCACTCCCACTGCCAACAAGCTGCGTCGTTTTTCTAATGCTTTCTGCGCTCCTTCATCTATCTGAACAGAACCTCTTATCAAACTTCCGCTTGCCAACCATTTATTTCTTGACGAAATCTTAGTAGGCTGAGGATGACAGACAGTTCCGGTTTCTCCGTTTAAACTCTTTAAGATACCATTTTCTGTGCGTACTCCAAAGATAACCGCTTTAATCCCCATCTGAGTTGCCAACCGAGCAAAATTCAATTTAGATGTCATTCCGCCCAATCCTACAGAAGATTTATCTGTTCTGGCTAAAGACAAAGCTTCTTTGTCTATAACCTTGATTTCGGGGACGACTACTCCTTTTTCATCCAAAACTCCCGGCACAGAAGTACTAAACAATAATTGTTCTGCGCCAAAACCAACGGCAATCAGGGTTGCCAATTCATCATTATCAGAAAATTTCAGTTCCAAATCGCTTACAACATCATTTTCATTGGCTACAGGAATGATATTATTCTTCCAAAGTTCTTCGTAAGTCTTTTTTAGTTGCAAAAACTGACTTCTGTTAGAAAAATGATGGCGCTCGCATAAACTTTGTGCAATAGCGAGATTATAAGGCTCGAAATATCTTGAATAAGTCTGTAACAACAGAGGGTTACCGATTGCGGCAGCCGCTTTTCTCTCGATTAATGAGCCGCTATACTTAGGTATAAATTTTTTACCGGCAGCAACGGCACCAGAAGAAACCAATACGATATTGTATTTCTCTTGTAAAACAGATACCTGTTTCGCAATATCGCTTACTACCTTTTCATCCAGCTCACCTTCTGCTGTTGTAATTGAGGCCGATCCAAACTTTATAACTATAATAGGCTTCTTCATCTAATATCTAATTGAGGCTTTCGCCCGCACTATTTGCTCTGATAAATTTTTGTTTAAAAATAAGTCTGTAAAGCTATAAAATTGGTAATGCTTTTAGAAATTATTGCCGATCAATCTTAAGTTTTATCGAATTTATTTCAATCTGCTGATATATTCTCTTTACGTATGGCAAATCTATTAGCTAAAATACTTGATATCAACAATTGAGAAGTATGGTAAATCATCAAAGGTAAAAGAACAATTCCCATTATTTCTGAATTTGGAAACAGTATTTTGGACATCACTGTACCATGTACCAAGGATTTTTTGGATCCGCAGAAGATGAGAGTAATTTTATCTTCTCTGCTGAAACCTAAAAGATTGCTCAAATAATTAGTTATAAAGATTACTAAAAAGAAAAGCAAAATGGTAAATAAAACTAACCGGAACAAATCAGCAACATTAAGAACAGAGAATACGTTTTCTGCAAACGATTCACAGAACGAATTAAATATGATGAGCAAAATTACAGCTTGATCGAACTGCTTTAAGCGTACTTTATTTTTTTCTGCAAACCATCCAAATTTACGGTGCAGTAATAATCCTAAAACCACCGGAAGTAAAACCTGTAAAATAAGTTTTAGAAAAACTCCGCTTAACTCAAAATTTCCGCTAGTGTTCTCAGAAAACCATACTTCCATCCAAATTGGCGTTATAAAAACACCTAGTAAACTCGAAATACTTGCATTAAATATTGCAGCAGGGATATTTCCTCTGGCTATTGAAACCATTACAACAGAAGAAGAAACTGTAGACGGTAATGCTGCCAGATAAAATATTCCGGTCCAAAAATTTTCTGTTTGTATATCTGGCAAAAATTGATGTAGCACTAAAATAATAACCGGAAATATGATAAACGTTGTAATATGAACCAGGAAGTGTAATCTCCAATTCGAAAGACCTGCTTTTAGCTGTACTGGATTGAGTTTTAGGCCGTAAAAGAAGAAAATAACGGATACTCCTACCTGAGCTACTTCTCTTATTGGAATAACGCTATCCCTGGCTCCTACCGAAGGAAACAAATAAGCCAATAATATGACAGAAATAATTCCTAAAAGGAAATCGTCAAAACCAAATGAAGCCGCCTTTTTTACAAATCTGTCGAACATTTATTTCTGCTTCAATAATTTTAAAACGTGTTTATCTACCGGAAAAGTAAGATCGCTGTCTTCTAAATCATTTATTAATTTCCAGCGAAATGATTGTTTTTGTTCTGTTTCCTGGTTCTCAAAATCAAATGGGAGAACAGCAATATTAAAACCAATTTTTTGGATTGGTTTCACAAAATAGTAAATAGAAAGTAGCTGCTCATCTGAAAATAAAGATTTAACGAAAAAGTCTGTAGTGTAAAAATGTTCCGAAACTTCAACTTCCAGGTTACATTCTTCAATAAATTCTCTTTTTAGGCCATCTATCGTTCCCTCTCCCAATTCTAAACCACCACCCGGAAATTTAGTAAAACGGAAACCTTTAATCTCTTCGTCAGTAATTAAAATTTCGTTTTTCTCGTTTATCAAGAGTCCGTAAACACGAACATTAAAGCTCTTCATTTTTATCGAAATGTTTTTTATTCTTCGTGACATTATCAACATTCCAGTCAATCTGGACTATTTGAGGTTCATACCTCACCGGACAGTCTTTCATATTGCAATAATGGCAACATTGAGGCACACAAGGATCTGCATGAACAAACAGTTCGGTATTCAGTGTATTGGAATTAACAGCTTTATCTAACTCAGAAACTTCGTGATGTACCTTAACTAAATCATAGTAATAAGGTAAAGTGACATGACAATCTACGTGATAAGTAGCTCCGTAACGTTGTATGCGTAAATTATGGACATCTATCCATGCATCCCGACGATGCATATTGAATTGTTCTACAACTTTTTCTACCAATTCCAGATCAGACTCATCCATTAACCCTCCTACAGAAATCCGAGTCAGTTTATAACCGCTATAAACTATATAAGCAGCTAATCCTAAAGATATTAAACTATCTAACCAAAAGATTTCTGTTAAATAAATTAAAACGAGGCCAATGATTAATCCGAAAGAACTAACTGCATCTGTTCCTAAATGTTTACCATCTGCTATTATAGTTAAAGAATTAAGCTGTTTTCCTTTTCTAACCATATACCACCCCAGAGTTCCATTTACCAAACCTGTTATACCTATTAAGAAAGAACCATTTATTAACTCTTTAATAGGTTCGGGATAAAAAATATTGTAAACTGTTTTTGATATAATAATTAATCCAGCGACAATAATTAATCCTCCTTCTAGGAAAGCCGAAAAAAACTCCACCTTTCCATGCCCGTAAGGGTGATTTTGATCTTTTGGCAACGAAGCGAAATAGATACTGAAAAAGGCAAAGGAACTGGCTATTACGTTAACGATACTTTCGGCAGCATCTGTTAAAATAGCATTTGAGTTGGTCATGATAAATGCCAGAAACTTTATAATCATAAGCAAAATGCCTATGCATAAAGACAACAAAACAATCCTCTTTTTCTCTTTCACTATATTGGGAATAAGATTGCAAACTTAAAAATAGAAAATTCCACATACAAAAAACTATTCATTATATTTGCTGCCCAAAGCTAAAATCATGAGTATTTTATCAGACAGAATAAATAACCTATCAGAATCAGCTACACTAAAAATGACCAAATTGGGTCGCGAATTAGCTGCAAAAGGCATTAATGTAATCAGTTTAAGCGTAGGAGAACCAGATTTTAACACTCCGGCCCACGTTAAAGAAGCCGCAAAAAAGGCATTAGACGATAACTACACGCGTTACTCTCCTGTTCCGGGCTATCCCGAACTTCGTCAGGCTATCGTAAACAAGTTGAAAACCGAGAATAACCTTGATTACGATGTATCGCAAATTGTGGTTTCTACAGGTGCAAAGCAATCGTTATCTAACGTAATTTTGACTTTGATCAACCCAGGCGACGAGGTAATTATCCCAACACCTTACTGGGTTTCTTACTCAGAAATGGTAACACTTGCCGAAGGTAAATCTGTTTTTATTAATACTACCATAGAAAGTGATTTCAAAATCACGCCTGAACAATTAGAGGCTGCCATTACTCCAAAAAGTAAGTTATTCATGTTCTCTTCGCCAAATAACCCTACTGGTACGGTTTACAGCAAAGAGGAATTGGCTGCTCTGGCAAAAGTATTCGAGAGACATCCACATATTTTCATCCTTTCTGATGAAATCTATGAGCACATCAACTTTGTTGACAAACATGAGTCTATTGCTCAATTTCCAAGCATTAAAGACCGCGTAATTATCATAAATGGCTTTTCTAAAGCATTTGCAATGACAGGATGGCGTTTGGGTTACCTTGCTGCTAACAAAGAAATTGCGGCTGCAAATGATAAATTGCAGGGACAAACTACTTCAGGTACTTGTTCTATAGCTCAGAGAGCCGGTATTGTGGCTTACGAACAAGGCTTGGACTCTGTGAATGAAATGAAAGAGGCTTTTGCCCGTCGTCGCCAGTTGGTGTATGATTTATTAAAAGACATTCCCGGAGTTAAAACTAATATGCCAGAAGGTGCTTTTTATTTCTTCCCTGAAATCAGTTCGTTCTTTGGGAAAAAAGATGCCGATGGCAATGTAATTAAAAATTCTTCTGACTTAGCACTATACCTTTTAAATGTTGGACATGTGGCAACTGTAGGTGGTGATAGCTTTGGTAACGATAATTACATCCGTTTATCTTACGCTGCTTCTGACGAAAGTTTAAAAGAAGCTTTAAGGAGAATTAAAGAAGCATTAGCTAAATTGCAATAATAACGATTCTTTCGTTCGACAAAGAGGCGGCATTATTAAAAATGCCGCCTTTTTGTTTATATTCATAATAGATAATTTCCATATATATATGCCAGACATAGCCTCTTAAATTGGTTACTTTATACTAAACCGAAACAGGCACCGTTTCTTTTTGTTAATAACATTGATGAATAAATTAGTTACTCCCCTTATTTTTTTTGTATTCTTTTTAGGAATAGATGTTTTTGCAGCAGATAACGATAGTCTTGCTTACGAACGCCAGAGAGAGAAAATAAATAATATGCTCGACCAGCGAAGTGAAAAATTTGGGCAATACACAGAAAGTCTAAGCAAAAGAACAGGTATTTTTGGTTTTAAAACGAAAAAAGATATGCAAAAAAGCATAGATATTCTTTTGGATATTATGCTTACAGATAATGCGATATTGAAAGAAACAAAGATTTTATTAGACTATAAAAACTTCCAGCAGCAAAGAATAGTAAATGTGTCAAAAGAAACCGATGAAAAAAATCTTTCTTACATGCGTACCATTAACAAATTGCAGAATCAGAACGAGAAATTAGCTCAGGAAATCAAGCAGTTAAAACGATCAAAGCGAAACTCTGCCTTATCTATTCTATTGCTTTCTATTATATTAGGAGTTGGTTCTGCATATATATTCCGAAAATTTTACAGTAAAAAGAATTAATTACGCTTTTCTTACCTTACTTTTGCCCCTTGACCAATTTAATGGGTGTTTTTAAAAGATGGCAAGGAACAGGTTTAATAGTGGATCGAAACAAGAAGCAGAACTTCCAAAAGCAAAAATCAACAAAGAGACCTTACAAAAAATCTCTGCATTACTAAAATATTTAAAACCGTATAAATGGAAATTTTTTATCGGTTTTATTTTCTTACTGCTTTCGAGCATAACCGGTCTTTTATTTCCGGGCCTTATAAAAGTAATGCTTGAAGTAGCACAAGGGAATCCTGCAGAGTATGGACTTCCAGACAGTGTAAAATCTATAGGTTTAATTGCTTTTGCCATACTGTTTGTTCAATCTATTGTATCTTTTTTCCGAATTAAACTTTTTGTAGAAGTTACAGAAAAAGCTTTGGCTGATTTAAGAAGAGATACTTATTTTAAAATGATTACACTGCCAATGAATTTCTTTTCGAACAGAAGAGTTGGCGAATTAAACAGCAGGCTTTCTGCCGACCTTTCACAAATACAGGATACTATCACCACGAGTTTTGCTGAAATTATCAGACAAACTATTTTATTAATAGGCGGTATCTCCTTTCTAATTTATACTTCAATTGAACTGACATTATTTAATCTTTCTATACTTCCTATTATTGTTATTTGCGGTGTCTTCTTTGGCAAAAAACTAAGATTAATTTCGAGAAGCGCGCAGGATAAATTAGCAGAATCTAATACAGTAGTAGAAGAAACTTTACAAGGAATAGGCAACGTTAAAGCTTTTGTTAATGAATCTTACGAGGCGAACAGATACGACAAAAGTTTACGGGAAGTTGTCAAAATTGCATTAAAAGGAGCTACTTACAGGGGAAGTTTTGCATCGTTCATTATCTTCTGTTTATTTGGAGCTATTTTGGGCGTAATGTGGTACGGTGCTTATCTGGTTCAACAAGGCTCTTTTGATATTTCGTCCCTTTTAGCTTATATGCTTTATTCTTTATTTGTAGGCGCTGCTATGGGAACTTTTCCGGACTTGTATGCCAACATACAAAAAGCAATTGGTGCTTCTGAACGGGTTTTGGAAATACTGGAAGAAGAAACAGAAAATATTTCTATAGATCCTGAAAAAAATAAGACAAAACAGGTTATTAAAGGTAATTTATCTTTTAATGATGTAGTTTTCGCCTACCCTTCCAGAAAAGAAATTACTGTTTTAAAAGGAATTTCTTTTGATGTGAGAGCTGGACAAAAAGTTGCATTTGTGGGTTCTTCCGGTGCAGGAAAATCTACCATTGCAGGTTTGATTCTGAAGTTCTACGATATCCAGAAAGGTGAAATTACTTTTGATGGAATAAATGCAAATGATCTTGCTCTAACCGATATTCGTAATCAAATAGCTATTGTCCCTCAGGACGTCATTTTGTTCGGCGGAACGATATTGGAAAATATTGCTTACGGTAAATTAAATGCCAGTAAAGAAGAAATTATAAAAGCTGCAGAACAGGCTAATGCCCATAATTTTATTATGAGTTTTCCAGAAGGATACGATACCGTTGTTGGCGAACGAGGTGTAAAATTATCTGGTGGACAGAGACAGCGTATCGCCATTGCAAGAGCTTTATTAAAAGATCCATCAATCCTTATTTTAGATGAGGCTACCTCTTCTCTGGATTCAGAATCTGAAAGACTGGTGCAGGAAGCATTGGAAACACTAATGAAAGGACGTACTTCAATCATTATTGCGCATCGTTTATCTACTATTCGCGAGGCAGACAAAATTATAGTTTTAGACAAAGGTAAAATTGCCGAAGAAGGCACTCATAGCGAATTAATTCAAATTGAAGAAGGTATTTACAAACACCTAAGCAATCTTCAGTTCGAAATTCAATCTTCTTCTTATTGATATAAAGATCATATCAGGATAGCTACTTTTTATATATGAAATTAACATGTTGGGGTGCAGCTAAACAGGTAACTGGAAGTATGCACCTTTTAGATATCAATAATTATAAAATACTGATTGATTGCGGTCTTGATTACGAAGGGGGAAAAGATTTATCTCATAATTCCAATTTTCCCTTTTCACCTCAGGATATAAATCTTATCATTCTTACCCATGCGCATATAGATCATTCCGGAAATATTCCTACGTTGATAAAAGAAGGTTATAAAGGTCAGATTTTATGTACACCACCAACTGCCGAGTTAAGTCAGTTATTATTGAGCGATGCTGTAAACTTATTTTTTGGAAGAAAGAAAAAAGACTTTGGGAGAAGAAAGCTTCGCAATAAATTTCAGGCAGATAGAGCTGTTACACCTCTTTATTTGCAAAAACATGTGCTGGATGCAGCCGACAGAATGATTACCATTGCTTATCACAAGCCTTTTCAGATTAATGAAAATATTGTTCTGGAGTTTATTCCTACCGGGCATCTGCTTGGAGCCGCAGCATGCAGGCTAACTATTTTGGAGAATGGAATTAAAAAGACCATTACATTCACAGGCGATATCGGCAGAAAAAATTCACCTGTTTTAGTTGATCCTGAAAATCTTCCCGAAACAGATTATTTGGTCTGTGAGTCTACTTATGGCGGCAGATCTCACTCTAAGACTTCTACTATCGAAGAAACCTTGATTCGTCATATTACAGAAACATGTATAGAACAGCCTGGACGTTTAATAATTCCTGCGTTTTCTGTAGGGCGGACACAGGCTTTGGTATATTCTCTGAATAAAATATTTTCCAGGCATTTGCTCCCTCCCATTCCGGTTTTTGTAGACAGTCCTTTGGCCAATCAGGCAACGGAAGTTTATCGGAAATATAGGAATTACGTCAACCGAGAAGCAGAAGTATTTTACGATACTTATGGTGATAAATTTGAGTTTGAAAATCTTTCTTATGTTAAAGAACTAAAAGAAAGCAGAGAGATTGCAAACCATTTTGAACCTTGTATTATTATTTCCTCTGCCGGAATGCTGGAAGGAGGACGTATTCAAGACCATTTATTTCATAATATCCAAAATATTTATGCTAAAATTCTTTTTATAGGTTATTGCTCTGAAGGTACTTTGGGACATCGTCTCTTACGTGGCGATTCTTTCATTAGGTTAAAAGGTAAAGATTTAGCTGTTTTTGCAAAAATAGACCGGACTGATTTATTTAGCGGTCATGCCGATCATCATGATATTTTGAATTATATAAGTGCTATTCCTAAAAAGCCAGAAAGAATATTTTTAGTCCATGGCGAGCAAAATAGTATGCTAGCTTTACAAAAAGATTTAGAGAGCAGGCAATATCAGGTAAGTATTCCCGAAAAAGGAATGGTATTTGAACTCTAAAAATCAGTATCTTTAGCTAATACAGATATTTTATGAAAACTATATTCAAAATCTTAAATTCCTTAAACAAAAGGATCTTGCCCAGTTTGTACAAAAAAGATCCGTCAAAATTAAGCAAATGGGAAAAGCTTATAACTGGTTACAGATATTGGGTTTTGAAAAACAGTCTGGATTAAATATAACAGAAATCAGCCATATTCCAGATTATAACCAAAATCAGTTATATTTTAATTTATAACCAAAAACAGTTATATTTAACATTATAACCAAAAACAGTTATAAAAATGATCGTTATTATAACCGGAGATATCATTAATTCCAGACAGGTAAATACTAAACTGTGGCTTCCTTTATTGGAGAGCGCTTTGGCAAGATATGCTTCTAAAAAAGGGAAATGGGAAATTTACAGAGGAGACAGCTTTCAACTGGAATTAACTACAGAACAGGTTTTTGAAGCAGTTATTTACATCAAATCTGCTATGAAGTCTATACAGGGCCTGGATGTACGGATGGGTATAGGAATTGGAGAAAAAGACTATGAAGGAGAATCTTTAAAGAAATCTAATGGGCAGGCCTTTGTATATTCGGGAGAAACTTTTGATGCTTTAAATAAAGAAACACTAAAAATAAAAACTCCGTGGGATGACTTAAATGAACAAGTAAATATTTACCTGGATTTACTGGCATTTATTATACATAACTGGAATGCAAATGTTTCGTCTACAGTATATTATAGCATAGAAAACAAACATTTAAACCAGGCAGAACTCACTAAAAAAATCGGCAAAAAGCAAAGCCAGATAAGCAGAGAGTTAAAAAAAGCGGGTTACGATTATGTTCTAAAAACAATCAATTATTGTCAAAAAATACTGGAATATAAATGTCTATCTTCATCCTAAAACTAATACTAGCCCATATAATCGGTGATTTTTGCCTGCAAAGCAATAAATGGATAGAACAAAGGAATAGAAAAGGAATTCGTTCGGGATATTTATACGCTCATGTTGGCGTTCACTTTGTATTGCTGGTACTTTTATTCATTACAAGTTTACCACAATACTGGCTGGGAATTATAGCTATTGTTATTTCTCATTTCTTTATAGACCTGGGAAAAATTCATCTTGAAAAAAGGCCAAATAGCAGTAAGCTGGCATTATTCACTATCGATCAAATATTGCATTTGGGAGTTATTGCATTAATTACTTATTCTTATTTTGGAAATAGCTTAAACATATCCCCGATTTCGTATGAAAAAGTAATACTTTATATTATTGCTTTCCTGATTATTGCCTCCGTAGCTCCTATTCTTTTAAAATTATTCTTTAGCAAGTGGTATAGCGCATTAAAGGAAAATGACGAATCTTTGGATACCGATTCTCTAAAAGATGCCGGTAAATATATTGGAATTCTAGAACGTATTCTGATAGTTATTTTTATTTGTGTAAACTTTTTAGAAGGAATAGGATATTTACTGGCTGCAAAATCTATTTTCAGATTCGGTGACCTTACATATTCTAAAGACAAAAAACTTACAGAATATATTTTACTGGGAACTCTAATCAGCTTTTCCATAGCCGTAATTGTCGGTTTAACATTAAAAGCTCTACTGGATATTGTATAAACAGAAATGAACAATCTGCAGAAGTTGAAATATAGCGAAATGATAAAAACCGAAGCTAAACGCTTAGGCTTTTTGTTTTGTGGTATTTCTAAAGCAGATTTTTTGGAAGAAGAAGCGCCCAGATTAGAAAACTGGCTGAAAAATAATTATCATGGAGAAATGGGTTACATGAACAACCATTTTGATAAAAGATTAGACCCGCGTTTGTTGGTTGATGATGCAAAATCGGTAATTTCTATTGCTCTAAATT
This sequence comes from Pseudopedobacter sp., assembly GCF_040392825.1. NCBI lineage: Bacteria > Pseudomonadati > Bacteroidota > Sphingobacteriia > Sphingobacteriales > Sphingobacteriaceae > Pseudopedobacter > Pseudopedobacter sp. The sequence continues at coordinate 8,161 of NZ_JBEBVH010000036.1, read as the reverse complement.
ATTATACTGAAGAAAAGCAGGCAGATGAAACAGCTCCTAAAATCTCCAAATACGCATATGGAACAGATTATCATTTCGTCATTAAAGATAAGCTAAAGGCCTTACATCATTTTATACAGGAAAATATTGGCAATGTAACAGGAAGAGCTTTTGTGGATTCTGCTCCTGTATTGGATAAAGCCTGGGCTAAAAAAAGTGGGTTGGGCTGGGTTGGTAAAAACGCTAATCTCATTAATAACAAGTCCGGATCTTTTTTCTTTCTCGGAGAATTAATTGTAGACATAGAACTTGCTTACGATAATCCTTTTTCAACAGATCATTGCGGAACTTGTACCAGATGCATAGATGCCTGCCCTACCGATGCCATTGTTGCTCCGTATGTTGTAAATGGCAGTAAATGTATATCATATCTTACTATAGAACTGAAAGAGGAAATACCTGCTTCCTTCAAGGATAAAATGGGAAATTGGATGTTTGGCTGTGATGTTTGTCAGGACGTATGCCCGTGGAATCGATTCTCTGTCATTCATCAGGAAGAAGCTTTTAACCCGCATCCTGATTTGTTGGAGATGACGAAAAGAGACTGGGAAGAAATAACTGAAGAAGTCTTTGGGAAAGTTTTCAGGAAATCTGCTGTAAAACGCACCAAAATAAACGGCTTAAAACGAAATATTAATTTCATAAAAAAAGTGCAATAGTTTACACTGCACTTTTTATAGAATAAATAAAAACTATTATCCAAATGTAATATCCATCGTCACTTCAAATACATGGCCTTTATCCAGAGTTTGTATACCTGGCTTTTCGGAAATATCTTGCTGTCCAAGTTCGCTATCTGCATAACCCAACCAAGGCTCGATACAAACAAACGGGGCTCCCGGTTTCGACCAAATTCCTAATTCTTTAAACTGAGGAAAATCCAGCTTTACATATTTAGTTCCACTATTATTTCTTAGTTCTACACTTCTGGAATTGATATTTTTAAAAACCAACGCATCTTCATTAAATAAATCAGATGCCAAAGGTAAGTTATTCCCTTTGAGGATTTCTTTATGTTTTCCATTAAATAATCCCTTGTCGGATAAGGTAGAAGCAACTAAATCTTCTTCTTTCTCAAATTGGATATAATAGTCTTCGTACACTTCGCCATCTTCCAGTGGGACATTAAATCCCGGGTGTGCTCCTATTGAAAAGTATATTTTATGATCTTCTTTATTAACAACTTTGTAAAGAATATGAATTTGGTTACCAGATAGATGATAAGCTATTTCCAATTCGAACTTATAAGGATAGATTTTCAATGTTTCTTCGTCGTAAGACAAAGAAAAAATGGCATGATTAGGAGTAGATTCTATGCGTCTGAAATTGCTGGTTCTTGCAAATCCATGTCTGTTCAGATTATATTCCTGACCATTGATATTAAGTTTATTTTCTTTTACTTGTCCAACGACAGGAAACAAATTAGGAGCATGATAAGCCCATACATCGGGGTTTCCCTGCCACATATATTCTATACCTGTTTGTTTATCAACGACAGAAGAAAGCTCGGCCCCCTTTAGCTTTATCGTTACCTTTAACTTATCGTTTTCTAAAACTACCATATACTAACAAGAAGATTAATATTTTTTATATTTATTGGCTAACATCTGAAGCATATCTTCATTTGCAGGCTTTAAGCTTTCCGGATCTGCTTTCTTTTGTTCTACAACTCTTTTTTCGGATGCAATCCTCTCCTGATTTTGTTGTCTCCTTTGTGCTGATTTCTGTTCTTTAAACTCGTTCCAGATTTTCTCTAATCTGTTTTTTGTATATAAAGGAAAATCACCATTCATCATCCAACCAAAATAGCTGGGCTCTTCCTCAAAAACTTGAACAACTGGTTTACCTTTATGTTTTCCAAAATTGAAACAAGGCACATTTTCCTGATTATAAACCATCCTTCCTGCAAAATCTACCGGTTTATGCAGATTTGTAAAAGTATGCAAAGCTTCTACATCGTTAACTACCGGCTGGCATATTTTTCCTTCTTTATCTTCCCAATCCTGACCTTCGTATTTCTCTACTTGCGCCAACAAAACTTCATAGGTGGCTCTTGTATCTGCTTCCGCAGAATGTGCATTTATAATTTCTTTATTGCAATAAAAACGATAAGCCGCTTTTAATGTACGTTGTTCCATTTGGTGGAAAATATTCTGCACATCTACAAAACACCTCTTATCTATTTCAAAGTTTACGCCGGCTCTCAGGAATTCTTCCATGAGCATAGGAATATCAAACTTATTCGAATTGTATCCTGCTAAATCGGCATCTCCAATAAAATCTGCTATTTCCTGTGCAAGATCTTTGAAGACTGGTTCATTTTCAATATCCTTATCATAAATCCCGTGAATAATAGACACTTCATAAGGAATGGGAATTGTAGGATTAACTCTATGGGTTTTAACTTCTTCCGATCCATCTACATTTATTTTTAATATAGATATTTCTACTATCCGATCTATTCCAAGGTTTATTCCAGTAGCTTCAAGATCAAAAAATGCCAATGGACGTTTAAGGTTCAATTTCATGTTTAACTAAAAATAAGAATGCCAAGAAAAATGAGCGTGATCATAATGACATACAGCAAAATCTCATTCGTAGCGAAATGCTTATATTTGGACCAAAATGAATATTCTTCTTCCTGATTTTTCATAAATATATCTGACTGGGCAAAAATCTGATTTTTTTATTTAACCACAATTAAATTTTAAGCTTTTTTCCATTTTATAGAACAACCTATTGCTTTTGTATTGGTAGTTACAGGTTTTTTACCTTTTTGAATAGCATTTATAGCCTCCTCTACATATTTGGTTTTACTTTCGTTATTATTTTCAGCATCATTATCAATCGCACCAATATACTCGACAATATATTTACCTGCTTCTTTTTTCAAGATAAAGGTATGTGGAGTAGCTTTTGCACCATATGCTTTGGTTATTTCCTGGCTTTCGTCTACTAAATAAGGGAAAGTATAGTTTCTATTTTTTGCCCGCTCCTGCATTTTATCAAATGTATCTTCTTTTGACAACGTTGGATCGTTGGGATTAATAGCGATGACCGGAAAACCTTGCGATGCATATTTTTTATTCAGGTCGAGTATTCTCTGTTCGTACAGTTTTGCAAAAGGGCACGGATTACAGGTAAAAATTACAATAAAGCCCTTTGCATTTTTATAATCTGCTAAAGAGACCATTTTACCGTCAACATTTTTCAGTTTAAAATCGGTGGCTTCATCTCCTACAGAATATCCCTGAGCTTTTACGGAAATTGCCACAAATAATATGGTAATAAACGCTAGAATTTGTTTTTTCATAACTTATTTTGATTTAAAATATATTTCTTCTAATTGATCAAAGTCAAACTCCTGCTCGTAAAAATTTCGTATTCCTTTCCTATTATTTATAACCAAAGTAGCAGGTATCGCTCCTGACCAATTTTCACTAACTGCATTTATGAATTTCTCATCATTGTCTTGATTTAAAAGAACTTCTGATTTGATATTATTCTTTTTTATGAATGGAATAACCTCTTTAGATAGCTTCGACTTAAAGTCCAGGCTATAAAAAATAACTTTTACCGGTTCTGATTTATATTTTTCTGAAAATTGCTCAAAAAAAGGAATCTCCTTAACACAAGGGACACACCATGTCGCCCAAAAATTCACAATATAAACTGTATCCGGATTACCAGAAAATCGTTTTTCCAGCTCATCAAATCTAATCACTTTAACTTCCTGACAAAAAGCAGTTAAAGCTGTCATAATTAAAACACAAAAGCATAAAAAACGTTTCATCTCTTTACTTCATTACTTTAGTCAAGAAACATTTGTTAATTAAGCTTGTTTTAATTCAAATGTCTTTATAAGTTATCTACACTCCCTCCTTTGGAAAAGTATTTATAAGTGTAAGGATCTTTTAATTTTTGAACAATGATGCCTCTTCTTGTACTTGCATGTACATAATAACCGTTTTGTAAAAACACTCCTACATGACTGAATTTCTTATTATCGTAATCGAAAAAAACTAAATCTCCTTCTTTTAAATTTCTCTCAAATTTACGTTTTATAATGTTTATTTGTTGGCTTGTATTGCGCGGAATGGTTTTATTGTATACTTCTTTGTATAATAAATGAACAAAACCAGAACAATCTACTCCCGATTTACTTAGCCCTCCGTTTCTATATTTAACTCCCTCCCATTCGTTGATGAAATTGTATAATTTATTGTTTGCGAGTTTTTTTTCAGGAACGCCCATCATTGAGGCATATTTTCTTTTTACACCGGAGTTTTCTTTTGAGAGATTTTTGTGGGAGGAGCAAGAGGATCCTATAACTAAACATAATAGACCGAATAAATGTAAATACCTAATTAGTTTTTTCATCTAATTGATTTGGTTTGTAAATATATCTGTAAATAAAAAGAGTAACGACAGTTGTTGTAATATATGATAGCGAATTAGAAATAACTGCACCTTTTAAGCCGTAATTTCTCACCAAAGGAAATGAAATCAATAATATTACAATAAATCCCATTGCAGATGCTACAGTATTATATTTTATAAATCCTTTAGCAGAAAAATAGGATGCATAAATTTTAGCTACTGATAAACAACCTATTCCAATTGCTGATATAAGTACTAGGTTTTTCAATGAATTGAAGTCTTTTCCGAGAATTGACTCATAATAATGTGTAGGAATTATAAAAAAAACTGCACTAGCAATTACTATAAATAAAAAATTCAATAAGCTTACCTTCATTAAATTCATTGATCTTTTTCCTGCCGCTACATACGAATAATTAACTTGTGCTACATTAACAGTTATTAACAAAAGCATTTCATAAAAGCTTAACCATAAACCAAAAACACCTATTTCAGAAAAAGAAACATAAATAACCAGTAGCCAAACAGTAAATCTATATGAAGTAAATTGTATCAAATTAGTAGCCTGAGCTACAAGGCCTAAACTAAAATAACTTTTAAAAGATTCCCAAAAACTGCTTCTTAATTTTTCAATTTTTAAAACGTTATAAAAAACATACAGAAAATAAAGTACAAATGGAAAATAAGACATCCACACGTAATTCAAAAATTGTATAGGAGAATTCAGTTGTATGAAAAACAAAAAAAGCAAGACTATTAAAGGTTGTATTATTTTGATAATAGATAGCTTTGTAAAATCACTTAGATAAGTAAGATAAGTACATATATTTTGAAAAATAGCTTGAAAAAGGCTTAACCAAAATAAAAGCCAGAAATGATTATAGTAAAAATCATCAATAGAAATAATTATAAAGGCTGACACAATAGAAATTCCTATAGCCCAAATAGTAGATAATATAAATATTGGCTTACTACCTTGTTTATTCATCATATAAACCATAATAGAACTTCCCATTATGGAAATAACCAACTGCACTAAGGCCAGCGTTGTAATAAAATAAGTATAAACACCTCTCCCTTCTGCACCTAATTTATTTGATGTATAAATAAGAATTACAAGACTTATAACTGCGCCAATAATAGAAGACAGGATATTTTGCAAAGACTTTTTTAGCATTGATCTACAAATAAGTCATGGAAATATTTTTATAAATATTCATCAAATGTACCAAAATTAAAATCTGCTATTTATATTATTACAATTTCTTATTTTTAAATCCGATTGAGGATAAACGATGAATAAACTTTATTATATTTTTTTTATACTGCTTTTTTTTAATTTCAAGTCTTTTTCCCAAAACATATATGGAAACGAATGGATTGATTTTTCTAAGAAATATATTAAAATAAAAATATCTGCTGAAAACATTTACCATATAACCTATAATGATATTATAAATTCAGGAGTAGCTGACGGAAGTTCTATAAACCCAAAACATTTTCAATTGTTTAACAAAGGAAAGGAAGTTCCTTTAATCATCACCGGAACCGATGATAATTCCTTCGATAGTCAGGATATAATTTATTTTTATGGACGTTCGAACAATGCAGATTTAGACAAAACAATGTACGCGAGTATAAATCACATTCCAAATCCCAATGTGAATTTATATGAAGATGATAACTACTATTTTTTGACTTATAACTCACCGCTAACAGGACTTAGATACACAATACCCTCATCTTCTGCTACACCAGTGAATCTAAATTACGTTATAACAAAATCCAGATTAGATTTTAAAAACACATATTATCAGGGAGCTCCTATTCTAGAATCTATGAGCTTATCCGAATATATAGAAGGAGAAGGATATATGAGCGAATTAATTGGCATGCGCCAAACTGCCAATTATACATTAAACACAAACGGTTTCATTAATACTGCGGAGTTTACCCCCTTATTAAACTACTATATAGCGGGCAGATCTGATGCAGGAAAAAGACCCGATGCCGTAGGAAACAGTCCATATAATCATCATTTTCAGATAAAATCTAATGATGCGATTTTAATTGACACTACTTTTAAAGGATATCAAACTATCTTAGGGGCAAAAAAAATAAACTTAACCGGAAATGTTACAAACCTAAGCTTTAGTATTATAGATGACTTAGAAGCAGCAACTGATTATCAAGCCGTAAGCTACTTCGAAATTTTATACCCCAGAAATTTATCTTTGGATAACAGTACTTCGTTACGCTTCCAAATCCCTAGTTCTAATTCTCTAACAAATATCAATTTTACAAACTCAAACATTAGCAAACCATTACTAATAGATAAAAACAATGGTTATGTATACGATATTACAAAACAAGGAACATCTTTGTTAATCAAAAATATATTAAACAATAGCAATTCTGAGTTTTACTTATATGATTTAAACAACTCTATTAATGCTACTTTTGAGAAGGTTATATTTCGAGCTTTTAATATTAGTGACGTTAAAAACACCATTATTCTATCAAATAAATTGCTTGCTCAAGGAGCAGAAAAATATCAACAATACAATCAAGTGTCAAGAAATCTACCAACTTTATTAGCCTACATAGACGATATTTATAACGAATTTTTTTACGGTTTCCACCATCCTTTAGCAATCAACAATTTTATTAAATGGAGTCTTGATAAGACATCAAATACTCCAAAATCTTTGTTATTATTGGGAAAAGGATTAATTACTCCAAAAGGGAATATTTCTTCTGATTTAGTACCTACTTATGGTTATCCAGCTTCTGATAATTTACTTGCTGTTTTCAACGGAGAAAAAGCAGCTCGATTAGCTATCGGAAGAATTCCTGCAAAAACAAATGAGGATATAGATACATATCTGGAAAAATTAAAAACTTATATCAATCTCCCTGATTCTCTTTGGAGGAAAAAGATGATAAATGTGACCGGAGGAGGGACTGTATCAGAATATCAAAATTTTACCAGCTATATGAAAAACTTAAGTAATATTGCTAAAAATGGTTTTTTAGGTGCATATATAGTTAACTTCGACAAAACTGTATCAGAAGCTGTTACCGAAAATCTTACCGACGGTATTATAGCTAATACCAATAGCGGTGTGGGATTAATTTCTTTTCTAGGACATGGTAGTGCGACTTTAACAGCAGTTTCACTGGGATCTTCAAATACTATTAATAATACTTATAAACCTACAAATTATCTAATTAATGGTTGTAGTACAGGTAATGCTTTTAGTCTTAATTCTGCCCCTTCTTATGCAGAAAGTATGATATTAAATAAAAATGGAGCTATTTCCTGGATTGGCACAACAAGTGAAGGTGTAGCTAGTTATTTATACAATTTCTCGAATAAATTCTATACAAGATGGTTTCTAACTAATTATTCCGAATCTATAGGAGAAGGTTTCAGATTAGGGCTAAACGATCAAACTAGTTTAACAGATAGACTCAACTTAGCTCACTCTAGGCAATATATTTTTTTTGGTGATCCTAATATCAGTTTTTTTAATCCTGATAAACAAGATTTTCAGATTGACAATAACAAGATATATGTTACCAAAACAACACAAAATGCTTCACAGGAAAATTTCGAATTCAATTATATTATACAAAATACGGGAAAATATACTCCAGATAGCCTGGAAATAAAAATAACAAGAAAAATTGAGGAACGGAATATTGAAGATATCAAACTAATAAAAGTAAAGCCTGTTTT